>CAINHV010000187.1 GCA_903848965.1 uncultured Opitutia bacterium
CAGCAAGACTGCGCCCCTGCTTGCGCGTGCTCCCGCCTTCCCAGCCCGCGCGGTGGCCGTCCCCAGACGCGCTCGCGAAACTCCAAACACCAAACCCCGAACTCAGGGCCCCGCTCACCCGCCTGATCCGCGATCCGGCTTTTCTGGTTCGCGCAGCACCAGGCCGTCTTTGTCGTCGGCGGGAGCCCGGTGCTGGGTGGAACGGCTGGCGGCGCGATCGGCCTTCCGGCCGGACTCTTCCCTATAATAGGCGTAGTTGCTCGTATAGTACCCGTAGTCGCCACCGGCGTTGCCGGGCACCTGGTTGAGCACGACCCCGAGCAGCGGGGTCTTGAGGCTCTCAAGAATCTGCTGGGCCCGGAGGACCATGCTTTGCGGATTCCGGCGGTGCTGAATCAAGAGCACGGCGCCATCGACCGCGCTCGCGAGGACGCTCGCATCGCTCACCCCGATGATCGGCGGGGAATCAAAGACGATCTTGTCGTACCGGCCGCGCAGCGTCGCGATCAGGTCCTTGAGCCGGTTGCTGTACACGAGGCCGAGCGTGAAATTCGGAGCTCCGCCGCTCGGGATGAAATCGAGCCCGGGGGCGATCGCCGGCTGGATGACGTCGTCGAGCTGCTTCTTTCCCCCGAGCAGATCGCTCAGTCCCGGTTCGCGCGAGCGTCCGGCAATCCGGTGCTGCGTCGGACGGCGCAAATCGGAGTCGATCAGGATCACGCGCTCGCCGGAAGCCGCCATGAGCTGCGCGAGCCGGTGCAGCGTGGTGGACTTGCCCTCGCCGGGTCCGGCGGAAAAGAGCACCAGCGCGTGCGGCTGGCCGGGTTTCAGCGCGAGGTTCAGGTTCGTCTGCAACACCCGGTAAGGTTCCTCCTCAGCCGGATCGTCGCCGCGGCGGCCACTGGAATGGCGAATGACGGGAATCACCCCGAGCACCGGCGTGCGGAGCCGCGTCTCGACATCGGCGACACTGCGGAAGCTGGTGTCGAAGTACTCGAGCATCACCGCCACCCCGACCGAGAACACGCTGCCGAACAGGAACGCGAAGGTCAGATTCATGACCCAGTTGGGCTTGCTGGGGAATCGCGGGGTTTCGGCGGTGTTGAGGATCTCGATCGTCTTCTTCGGCACCTGAAAATCGATTTCCCGCTGCCGCAGGGTCAGCTTCAAGGTGGTCAGGAGTCGCGTCTCGTCATCGAGCTTCTGCGCCGACTCCTCGAAGGGCCGCATGCGATCGCGAGCCGAAAGGATTTGATCCACCTTGGCCTGGGCCAGCTGGGTCTTCAGTTCCGCGACGCGCGCGTCCGCCTCCTGGTAGGCAATCTCCAGCGCGCTCTCGTAGCCGCGGAGCTGGCCGTCGAGCTGCTCCTTGATCTTCGCGCGGTTCTCGACGGCCGAGACCAGGTCGGGATGCGCCCCGCCGAGCCGGGCCTTGAGCTGCGTGACCTTTTGATCGGCGACGAGGTACGCCTGGAGGAGATTGAGGATGTTCTGATCGGGGATGAGCTCGGAATTGACGAGGCTGCCGCGATCCGCGGTTGGGATGGACTTGAACCGCTCCCAGCGCGTCTTCCGCCCGATGGCATCGACACTGAGCGCAATGAGCGTGTTCTGCATCTGCCGCAGCGTCTCGATCTCAATGTCGGAATAGCGGGCGTTGAGGTCGACGCCGGAGATGTTCAGATCCTTGCGCAACTTCTCCAACGCGTCGCGCTGACGGCTGACGATCTGTTCCTGCAACACCAATTCCTGGCGCAGATGCGCGAGGCCCTCCCGCTGGCCGGAGGTCGCGAGGGCGATGCGGTCCTCCGAGTAGGTGCGGGCAATTTCGTTGGCAATATCCGCGGCGAGCGGCGGATCCTGGGCGAAGACATTGATCTCGATCAGCGAGGAGCTGCGCTGCGACTCGATGCGCAGCATCTTGTCGACGAGGTAACGATACGTGATCGCGGACGGCAGCGCGCTGCTGGCTCCGAGGAGCGGCGCGAGCCGGGCGTTGAGCCCGAGGCGCTGGATCACGGGATAAAGCACCTTCTCCGACTGCATGATCTTGAACTGATCCTGCAGGAAATAGGGATCGTAGGTGTTGCTGCCCTGGGCCTGGAAAAGCTTCACCTCGCCCTCGGGCTTCTCAACCCGGACCTTGGTGGTCGCGAGATACCAGCGCGGCAGGAAGGCGGTCACAGCCATCGCCGTGATCACCAGCAAGGCGAGGATGAGTGCGATCAACGCCTTCCGCAGCCGCAGGATCTGCAGGAAGTCGGCGAGCGAAGCAGACTCCTTGCTCAGGTGGGCGATGGCCATG
Organism: uncultured Opitutia bacterium; assembly: GCA_903848965.1. Classification (GTDB taxonomy): domain Bacteria; phylum Verrucomicrobiota; class Verrucomicrobiia; order Opitutales; family Opitutaceae; genus ER46. The sequence goes on from CAINHV010000187.1 coordinate 2,306, forward strand.
AACGACAGCGGGGAGCGCTGTGCTCCTTAGAAGGAATACGTTGAACTGAGGCCGGCGCGCTCCCGCCTCAGATCGCGCGCGGCATCATCCGAGTTCACCTGATCGTGATCGAAAGTGGCGGAGATGCTCCAGTTCTTCCGGAGCAGATAAGTCAGCGCGAAGCCGAGGCGGGCAGTGCTTTCATCGATGTTCGCGAAGCCACGCCGACCCTGCAGTTGCGACGGTTCCCAACCGAGCGAGACCGAGCCCACGATCAGGGCGGTGAAGGAATGCTGCGCGTTGACGAAGAAGCGGTTGATCTTCGAATCCGTGAATCGGATCGTGTCGGAGGTCTCGTCGAGGGTGTAGGCGTAGCCGCCGGTGACGAATGAACTCTCGGCATAGTCGTATTTGAACGAGAACTCCGCGTACGGGACAGTCGTGTCGGTCTCCGCGGCACGGCGGCGGAACTCCGCGCCCAGCCGGGTGTTCACGGACAGCTTCCTGGCCACCGAGTAATCGAAACCGCCCATGACGAAATCCGAGGACTTGTTCTTCACCTCGCCCAACTTCCGATAGAAGACATCCTGGTGCCGATACTCGGCCACGAGCTTCACTTCCGGGAGGATCGCGTAATCGCTGCTGATGCCGTAGAGATTTTCCGTGCGATCGAGGCTTCGTCCGAGGGTCGCGGTGCGATAAAGGAAATTCACGGTGCGGGCCTTGACGGTCAGCCCGATCTTCGGGGAAAGCGGGGTCACATAGCGGACATCGAGCTGATTGCGGCCGAACGACTGGTCCGGGCTCAATGGGATACCCGCGAGGAGCGACTCGGGATTGCGGGACATCATGTAGACCTCGTTGATGTCGATGTTCGAGGCCTGCGAAAACGCGTGGGCCACCCGCAGCGAGACGTCGTGGCTGTCCAGCAGCTTGTCACCCGGCCGATTGTCGAAATGATTCAATGTCAGCCCGTAGGCGGCGGCGAAGAACGTCTGATCCGTGACGGAGGCATTGTAGGCGACCCGGGGCGCGAATTCCCAAATCATGCTGTCCACCTCTCCGGTGGCACCGCCGAAAAGATTGCTGTCGTAGGACAGTCCACCCTTCGCGCTGACGGTGAGGTCCTCGCCCTGCTCCTGTTCCGGGATCGGCGCGTACACCGCAAAAGCCCGGGAGGCGAGGAGCGAGCTGCCAAGGAGCAAGGCGCGAAAACAATTCATGAAATTTGAGGCCTAAAACTGGGCGAATCGTAGATGCAAAAGAGTGGCTCAGGCAATTACTTTCCCCTCGGCGGCGGCAGTGCGGGGTTCAGCAGCACATACAAGTTTTCGGCGAGCTTCTGCGTCCCGCTCAGAGGGAATTCCCGGGGCAGGTTACCCGTCAGCAGTCCGGCGTAGATTTCGCCCCATTCCCCGAACCGGTTGGCCACTCCGCCGAGATTGCCCGGGAGGATCGGGCGCGCGTTGAGTTCGGAAAAGAACGGACGGTCCAGGATTCGCGGGGTAAGCAACAATTGTCCGATCGGCTGCTCCAGAGTCAGCGCATAGAAATCCCGCAGCCGCGGTGGCTGAGCCCAAGCCCTGGTTTGGCCGTACCAGGCCAGGCCGGCCGGGACGTCGGCCATCAGCCCAAACTTGCCGACTTGGCCGCGCCGTTCGAGCTCCTGCCTCATACCCTGGAACAGGCCGGGGAAGTACGGCGGATACTGAAAGTGCAGCCGGCGCGGCTCGAGCGCATCATGGGCCAGGGGCAGAGCCTGAAGGAGCAGCAGCGCCGCTGCCACGCTCCGCGGCCAGCTGGCGAGTACGGGGTTGCTCCCCAGCAGGACGAAGAAGAAGCCGACGCCAAAGATCATCATCGGCGGTGCGAGCCAGACCGCCGCGAGGCGATCGCTCTCGCCCGAGTTGAGGGCGGCCTGGGCCACGAGAGCGACGAGAAATGCCGCCGTGAAAACCCAGCGCAGCCGGTTCACCACGGGCGCCCGGAACGCATAGAGCCAGCCGGCCACGAAGAATGCCGTGAGCCACATCGCCCCACCCGACCAGAGGCGCGACTTGATGTTCTCCTGGAGCGACGTGAGCGTCTTGTTGCCGAATTTTCTCAGATCGACCTCGGGCATCTCCGCCGAGAACGTGGCCCGAATCGTCGCCGGATCAGCCGTCGGATCGCCGGATTTCAGGGCGACATTCTGGGCCGCCAACGCCACGGGGTGACCGGCCACGATCACATTTCGTCCGATCCACGGCGCCGTTACGGCCAGGAAGCCGACCGCGACCGCGGTCATCGCGACCCAGCGAGCCCGCGCCCGGAAACGAAGGGCGGCATAGACCAGCGCGACGAGCACGAGCGAGCCCGCAGAATATTCGCCGAGAAACAACAACCCGCAGGCCCCGCCCAGCAGGCCGAGCGCCAGCACCGGCCCGCGCCGGCCCTCGGACGCCTCAGCCTCCGCTTCCACGCTATGCCAGCAACGAAACATGGCCAGAATGACGACCATGAGCAGCGGCGTCCCGTTGACCATGACCGTCTGCTGCCAGATCGGCATCGACAGGAGCAGGGCGAGTGCAGCCACCCAGCCGACGCGGGGCTCGAAGAGGCGTCTCCCCAGGTCAAAGGTCATCCACGCCGCGAGCCAGAGAAGGACCAAATTCAACCCCAGAAGAAAATAATCTCCCGCAAACCCATCCGGCGGCACCGGCGTTGAGCTGAACCACGCGGCCCGCGTCGGCGCCGGCACGATTTTCAAGGCCGCCGCAATCACCATCGAGTAGAGCGGCGCCTGATGCAGCTCGGGATACGGCGTCGCCGGATCGAAACGCACGCCTCGTTCCTGCAGCACCGCCGCAGACTGGGGATAATTGATGAGGGTCGTGAAGCCCTGTCCGTCCGCGAGCTGGCGGGCCGTGTCCGCCTGCGCAAGCGTGGCCTCGGTGACCGGGCCATGAAACTGCTGACGGGCGAGCAGCAGCGACAACGCCAGGGTGGCCGCCAGCACCGCGATTCGGCGAAGCCCGCGGGCGCCCTCGCCCACTTCGAGCCAGTGGATCCACTCCTGGGCCGTGCGCGGTGGAACCATCAGGACAGCGTCCGAGGTTGCTTCACCCAGCCGCCGGGGCTCGGGTTCCTTGCCGCGCGACTGATGACGGCCCTTGGTTTGTCATTCTGACCGGAAGCGAAGAATCCCTATAATCGGGCAACCTACCGCATGGATTCCTCGCTTCGCTCAGAATGACATAAGGGACTCCTCCGGCGGGGCTCATTTGTCGGTCACGTCGAGTTCCGGCCATTGCGCGACCTTGCGATGAAGTGTCCGGCGGCTGACGCCCATGAGTTCGGCCGCCTTGGTCCGGTTGCCGCGGGCCTTGAGCAGCGCCTCACGCAGCAGCCGCTTCTCGTTTTCCTCGACCGACAGCGAATCGGACGGCACCGGACCGCCGTTGACGGACATCGGCGTAGAAGTTCCCTGCCCGGCGAGCGGCCCTGGGACATTCACCTGCCGGAACCGCGGCTCGAGATCGTATTCGGTGAAGCTGCCGCCGCGCCGCAGGACGACGGCGTTCTCGCAAAAATTCCTCAACTCCCGGATGTTTCCCGGCCAGGAGTAGGCCTGAAGCGTGCGCAGCGCCCCAGCCTCGATCGTCAGCGGCCGGACCCCGTTCTCGGTCGAGAACTGCCGGATGAAATGCGCGAGCAAGAGCGGGACATCCTCGGGGCGCTCGCGCAGCGGCGGCATGGTTAGCCGGACGACATTCAGGCGAAAGAAGAGGTCCTCCCGGAATTTTCCGTCGCGGACCATCTGCTCGAGATGGCGGTTGGTCGCAGCGACGAGCCGGACGTCGAGCTCGATCGGCTTGGCCCCACCCACCCGCTCGATCGCCTTGGTCTCGAGGAAGCGCAGCAGCTTGACCTGCGTCGCGCCGGAGATCTCCCCGATTTCATCGAGGAAGATCGTGCCCTGATCAGCGGACTCGAACCGGCCGACGCGGCGCTCCGTGGCGCCCGTGAACGAGCCACGCTCGTGGCCGAAGAGTTCACTTTCGAGCAGGTTCTCCGAGAGCGCCGCGCAATGGACGGCGACGAACGGCGCCCGGGCCCGCGGGCTGGCCTGGTGGACCGCCTGCGCAATCAGTTCCTTGCCGGTCCCGGACTCACCCTCGATTAGGATCGTCGCCCGCGACGGCGCGACGAGTTTCATTTTGTCGATCACGTCCTTCAGCTTCTGCGAACCGCCGACGATGCCCTCGATCTGGAACTTCTCGTCGAGGCGCTCGTGGAGTTGCTGGACTTCGACCTCGAGCGTCTTGGTCTTGAGGGCCCGCTGGATCAGAACC
>CAINHV010000188.1 GCA_903848965.1 uncultured Opitutia bacterium
CCGTCCGAGTACGAAGACTTCGACCCGCAGCGCGGCCGCCCGGCGCAGGAGCACCTGCAAGTCCGCTTCGGACGCCGGTTCGGCATAGAGTCGCGCCGCGCCGCCGACGCGCATCGTCGTTCGTTTCGCCAAAGGTTCCTCGCGCCGCAGGAGCGTCGCCGGGGAAAGCTCCGCCTGGAACGCCGCCGCCCACGCGTCCCACTGCGCCTGCGCTTTGTCCTCCTCCTGGATCGACTCCCGCCAGACGCGGGCCCTCCGATCGATGTCGCCCGCCCCGATGAACACCACCCAGTCGCCACTCCGTCGATCCTGGGACAACGCCCGGTAAAACGCAGCCTCGTCGCCGGCGCTGTAGCGCTGCGGCAGGGTCGGCGCGATCCGCTGCAATTCGGCCAGGATATCAGCCGTGGTGCCTCCGGCAATGGGAGCCTCGCCCGCGGAATAGACGTCCAGCAGGTGCACCAAGTCGGCGGCCGCGAGCGCCGCGGCAAACTCGGCCTTGAACTGCGCCGTGCGACTGAAGCGATGCGGTTGAAACACCGCGATCAACCTTCCACCCGCCGGCACCCGCCCGCGCAAACTCGCCAGCAGCGCCCGAATTTCCGCCGGGTGGTGGGCGTAGTCCTCGATCACGGTGAGATGGGAATCCGCCCGTAACACGGCCTGTCGCCGGCGGACCCCAGGATACGCGGCCAGGACCTCGGGCGTGAGTACGGCGCCGGCAATCTGCGCCGCCGCGAGCGCCGCGGTGGCATTGGTCGCATTGAATTCTCCATGTGCCCGCACCATGGCCTCGTTGAGCACAAACCGGCCACCCAGCCGAAGCATCATTCCCGCTCCGGATTCGCCGGCCGTCTGCGCCTGGAAATCTCCGGCTCGTCCAAAGGTGAGCGTGGCGGCTGTCCGGCGAGTCGCGGCCAGTCGCCCGGAAGTCGGGCAGGCGTCGCTGAGCAGGACGGTGCCACGGGTCCGATTCAGCAGCGCCGCGAAGGTGGCCTCCAGATCGGCAAAGCGGCGATAGTGATCCGGGTGGTCCCAGTCGAGATTCACCACCACCGTGACGAACGGAGAGAAGCGCTCGATCGTGCCGTCGCTCTCGTCGATCTCCGCCACCACCCACTCGTTGGTCCCGGCCGCCGCTGGGGGCGTCTCGTCCGCCAGCAGACCTCCAAGCACATAACCCGCGGGAAACCCGGCCGCCCGCAACGCGGCAATCAGCATCGCCGTGGTCGTGGTCTTCCCGTGCGAGCCACACACCGCGATCAATTTTCGTTCCTTGGTGATCTCGGCGAGCAGCTCGCCGCGGCGCACGATCGGGATCTGCGCCGCGAGCGCCGCCTGGGAGGCACGATGGGTGCGGGCGATCGCCGACGAATGGACCATGAGCTCACAGTCCGCCGCCACCGCGCCGAGGCGAACCCCGGCGCGGCTGAGGATGCCCGCCATCTCCCCAGTCATCGCATCGTCCTCGCCGCTGACCTCGTAGCCGAGCCGGGCGAGATAGACGGCCAGCGGGCCCACGCCCATGCCGGCCACGCCCACGAAATGCACGCGGGTGACTTCACGCCCGAAGAGCTGGGGCCGGGACGGCGAACTCATGGGCCGCCGGAAGCAGATCCAAACGCCGGCAAAAAAAGTGACATCATGGCGACACGCGAACTCGGGCTCGCCGTCAGGCCGCGAGCGCCTGGCCGCGGCGCCCGGCCCCGGCATCGCGCGCAATCGCCTCGAGATCGGTCAACATCAGCTCGAGGGCATCGGCGCGATCCATCCGCTGCAGATTGCCCCGCCATTTGCGCATCAGCCGCTCGTTGGAAATCACCTCGAGCACTGCCGTGTGCATCGTCTCCAGCCGGGATTGCTCGATCACGAGGCCGCCCCCTTCGCGCTCAAAATAGTCCGCGTTGGCCCGCTGATGATCGTCCGCCGCCTGCGGGTAGGGCACCAGGATCGCTGGCGTCTCGCAGCGAATCAGCTCCGCCAGCGTCCCGGCGCCCGCGCGCGAAACCACCAGATCCGCAGCCGAGAGCAATTCCCCCATCTGATCGCTGAAGGCGTCGAAACGACTCCGGATCGGAACTCCAGTTGCGGTCTTCCCTTCGACCACGCCGGCGCGCCCCTTGCCCAGGCCGGTGATGCAACAGACCTGGACGCCAGCCGCCGCGAAAAACTCGAGCCGCTGGCGCGCCCAGTCGTTAAGGGACGACGCCCCCTGGCTCCCGCCGAGCACCACGAGGAGCTTCTGCCGGGGATCGAAACCGAGCGCGGCCCGCGACGCCGCCTGCGGCTGGCGGACGATCTCCCGCCGCACCGGCTGGCCAACATGGCGTGTGACCCCGGATGGCATCTGCGGGAGCCGGACGCCCGGTGGCAGATAGATCCGATCCGCGAAGCGACCGAGCTTGCGAATCGCCCGGCCCGGAACCCGGTTCGATTCATGCAGGGCGGCGGGAACGCCGGACAACCAACCCGCGAGCACCAGCGGCGCCGAGGTGAAGCCACCGAAGCCAATCACGCCCGCCGGCCGCAGCCGCCGCAGGAGGCGGAGGCAGAAGCACAGCGCGTGAAGCTGCGACCAGACGAAACGAGCGAACGCCACCGGCTGCCACGCCAAACCGCGGCCGGGCATCCGCTCGAAGCGGAGCTGGGGATATTTCTCGCTGAGCCGCGCATCCACTTTCTTGCGACTGATCAGGACGATCGTCTCGTGCCCGCGGGCCTTGAGCCCCTCGGCCAGCGCAATGGCCGGGGAGAGGTGTCCACCGGTACCGCCGCCGGAAATGATGAAGCGGCTCATGCGTAGACCTCCCGCATCGTGCGCGTGCCATCCGCCAGGGTCGCCCGGCCCCAGATGCGCTGCGTGTTCCACACCACGCCGAGCAACAGCCCCATCAAAAGCAGATTCGACAGGCCGGCGCTGATAAACGGCAGCGACATGCCCTTGGTGGGAAGCACGCCGGTGACGACCCCGATGTTGACGATGGCCTGCAGTGAAATCAGCAGCACGCAGCCGGCGACCAGCAGGTAGTGAAAAAGATTCGGCGCCCGGCGCAGATGAACGAGACCGGCAATGAACATGATCGTGAACACGGCCAGCACGCCGAGCGTGAACCAGAGCCCGAGTTCCTCGCCGATGACGGAGAAGATGAAGTCGGTGTGCGCCTCGGGGAGGTAGTTAAGCTGCTGCCTCCCCTGCCCCAGCCCGGCGCCCTCCGTGCCGCCCGCGGCGTACGCGGCGAGCGCCTGGTAGAGTTGGTAGGTTTTCCCGCTCTTGTTCGCCTCGACGTCGAGGAAAGCGGTGAAGCGCGCGAGCCGGTTGGGAATCAACATGACCGCGACCGCGAAGATTCCGATCAGCCCGACCCCAGACGGGATGATGTAGCGCCACCGCGCGCCGGCGAGGAACAGCAGGATGAAGCCGACGGCCGCCATCAGGGCCGCGGTGCCCATGTCAGTTTCCAGCAACACGAGCCCGACGAAGCCGCCGATCATCGCGAGCGGAATGAGAAAGCCGCGCGGCAGTTCACCGATGCGCGTCTGGTTGAGCGCAAGGTAG
>CAINHV010000189.1 GCA_903848965.1 uncultured Opitutia bacterium
CCCATGGACACAAATCCAGAGGCGCTCAGCCGGCGCAGGCTTTGGATTTCGGCTCCACTGTTTGGTTAACGGGATCCGGACAGCTGCCGCCATTCGTGTTCATCCGTGTCCATTTGTGGTTGAACTGAATGGTTCCGGCTTGAGAGGGGACCTCGTCCAGAGCTCCATTACCCACAAGCCTCTGATTTGATCGGAGTGGGCTCTGCCCAACGCGCGAGGACAACGTCCGAGTGGGCAAGCCGGCGCGGACGAGGGCTGCGGGATTTCGAACGGCAATCCGGGCGCACACGAGGTGCGCCCCTACGAAAGGTCTCTCGGCAGACCTCGTGCGCGCCTGTCTGGGGGGGCGGAGTTTGGGGTTTGGGGTTCGACGCCTGCGGCTCGTCTCCGTGCCCTCTGTGTTTAAACCGGATTGGCGGTTTGTTTTTTTGCTTCTTCTGCGCTGCTGTCGTGCGCTCTCCGTGTGCTCGTCCGAGCCCGTTCACCACGTCAGCCGCCGGGCGGTGCCGTTGCCGGCTTGATCGTAGATCGTGACCTCGAGCGAGGTGGCGTTGGACACGCGGGCAATCGGCACTTCGAGCGTGAAGCTTTCCTCACGGCCGTCCCGGATTCCGTCGGCGGGTTGCTCGACCGTTTCCCGCACGCCGTTGTTGAACACGACTTCGATCCCGTCGAGGAGCGAGAGCTGGTCGCGTCCCCGTACGGTCACGATCACGAAATCGCCATTGCGGCGGGCCGTGGCTTCCAAGGCTTCGGGCGACGTGTGATCGACGATCAGGTCGTCGGTTTCGAAGGTCTGGCTGAGTTGGTCGTTCGTGGGGCGCGGCGCGGTTTCGCGGGCGACTAACCGCGTGAAGTAAACGCCATCGGCCAGGTGGGCGGTGTCGAATTGGACGTGGCTCTCGCGCAACGCCGCGCCGAGGTCGACCCACGCGGACTCGCCGTCCCGCCGGATGGAGAACGTATAGGAAAGTGCGTCGCCATCGGGATCGGTGACGGTCCACATCACGACCTGGGCGCCCGGCGAGGGGACCACCTGGCTGGTCAGGAAATTGCCTTTGCGCCGGTCGTCATCGCGGGGCGGCTGGATCAACTGACTCAGGACGGCATTGGCCGACGGCGCGGGCTCGACCGCGGGGATGACGCCGAAGCCGGGAGTCAGGACACGGAAATCCTGCAGCAGCGGCCGGCGATTTTGCGGCAGGGCAAAGAGGCTGGCGCGATCCAGTTCCAGATCCGCGAGCGTCGCGGTCGGCTGGCTCGCGGGTCCGGAGGCGACGACGGCGGGGTTGAGGCGGATCCGGACCTTGGCGTAGCGGCCGCGCAGCCCGTCGGCGCGCCAGCCCTGATCGGGATCAGCGCGGAGAGGCGTCCACGGACCCCAGCCCTCGACTTCATCGCTGCCGTTGCTGGTGCGGAGTTCGAGCGCGACGTTGGCGGGCGTGAGATTGCGGATCCGGTTGAAACGGAGCGCGCCGACCTCGGCCGGCGTGCCGAGATCCAGCCGGCGCGTTTCTGCCTCACGGGGTCCCGTGCCATCGAACGACATCACGGCCAGCCCCGGGGCATTATTGCGGAGC
>CAINHV010000190.1 GCA_903848965.1 uncultured Opitutia bacterium
ACCCGTGCCACGCGAAGGAACGTCGACCCGTACGTAAATGGACTTAGATCCGTGCCATCCGAACGGACTCCGTCGGTCGGAGACCGGCGCTACCGCTTTCCCAGCGCAACCTCAGGCCTTCTTGGCGGGGGCCGCGGCGTTCGGTTTCTGCGAGACGATGGTTCCGAGCGTCATGCTCTTCTCGGAATTCAGGACGAGAACGAAGTCGCCGCCCGAGCCCACGCTGGCCACGCAGGTAATCTTCCAGCCGCCGTCGATCTCTTCCTTTTCGCCGCTCTTGATCGCGGGTTTGCCCTTCAGGTTCTTGGCCAGCATGGCCTCGACCTTGCTGAGCTCACCACGGTTGAGGGGCGTGACCTCGCCAACCGCGGCGCGAGCGATGCCAGTGAGCAGGCCGAGGACGAGAATGCAGCGGAGGATGAAGGAGGATTTCATGGGTGGGGTGTTAGGGTTGCAGATACCTGTTCCGTTTAGCCGACATCGCTCGACCCGGTCAATGCTCCGGGTGTTTATGCCGCAACGGAACTTGCCGCCACTTCGGATCACTATCTCCTGTCCAAGATGCTTTCTGTGCCCCGTGCCCTGACGTTTGCGGGTTGCTGTCTGGCCATTGGGTTTGGGCTGACGACGGCGGTTTCCGTCCTCGCCGCGGCCGTACCCGGTGGGACGAGCCTCGCCGCGGCGCCGGCGCAGGTTTTCCAGAAGTACTGCCTCGAGTGCCATGGGAACGCGGACCCCGAGGCCGGGCTCAGTGTCGAGAAGCTGCTGGCGCAGCCGTCCGTGGGTCCGGACTGGGAGAATTGGGGGAAGATCGCTGAGATGATCGAAACCTCTGAGATGCCGCCGATGGATGCGACGGAGTTTCCGAGCGACGCGGAGCGGAAGCTGGCCACGGACTGGATCCGATCCTCGCTAAGGACCTATGAGCGCGAGCACGCCGGCGAGCCGGGGCGCGTCACGGTCCGGCGGCTGACGAGCGGCGAATATGCCTACGCCGTCCGCGATCTGACCGGCTTCGATCTCAAGGTCGGGATCGATGCGGCGAGTGACTCGGTCGGCGGCGAAGGGTTCACGAATTTCGGCGACGTGCAGTTCGTCCAGGATGCCAGCATCGAGCGGTACCTTGAAGCGGCGAAGCTGGTCGCCGATCATGCGGTCATTGGTTCCGGGCCGATGGAATTCTTCCTCGATCCGGGCCGGACGGGACTCGAGCTCTCGGCGCTGCATCGCATCAACCAGCTCTACGATGCGAAGGGTTTCCGGGTGGCCTCGGGCGAGGGCGGACGTCCCTTCGGCCTCGAACGCTATGGCAAGGCGCTCTCCATCGCGTGGTATTACCAGCACCGGGCGGCGTTGGGCGATCCCAAGGCGACGCTGCGCGATCTGGCGGCAAAGCATGACATCACCGGACGGTTCGCGGACCACATCTGGTCGGTGATGAACCTGCCGAACGCCGGGTATCCGACGAACGAGATGATCGCGCGATGGAAGACATTCCCGGCGCCGACCGCGGATGCCAAGGCGTCGATCGAGCGGGCGCGCGCGGCCTCGGACGATCTGTATAAATACCTTTCGACCTGGCCGAGTTGGTTCTTCGCGCGGGGCGATTTGGCAGCGGGCGGAGCGGGCGACGAAACGCCGATCCAGTTCGACGACTCGACGCTGAAGGCCGTGCCGACGCATCACTATGTCTATCCGCTCGGGCCGAGGCAGGAGCGTGGTGGGGCGGCGGCCCAGGCCGCGAAGGCGCCGAAAGCCCCGCTGGGACCGACGAAGATTTTTCTGACCTTCGACAGTGTGAATCCCGTGGCGGGTGTGAAGCCGGTGGTGATCTGGCGGAATCCCCGCGTCATCACCCGCGCGGCACCGCCCGAGGGCCGCGGCGGCGCGCCGGGGCCTGGGCGGGGGCGTGGCCCCAATGGTCCGATTCTTTCGACGGAGCCGCTGCGGACGGTCCTGCCGGCTGACGTGGTGGCGACACTCGGTTTCGGAGTGAGTCCGGAGGGTTCGACGTTGGGGCCGGACGACTTTGCCGCGACCGGACTGGTCTCGTTCGAGATTCCGCCGCCGGCGGTCACGGGCGTGACGACGGAGCTGCAGGTCGACGCCGAACTCGGCAGCGATCGGAACGCGGTGGTGCGGGTCATGATTTCGGATCGGGCCGTGGGCACGCCACGGGGACCATCCACGCGGGTGATCATCGGCGATCCGGCGAGTGGGGGTTATAAGACCTTCCGGGACGGCATTGCCCAGTATGCTGCGCTGCTGCCGCCCAACTCGCATGGCGAGGCGAACCCGGCCGATCGCGATCCGGTGCCGCGGCCGTTCGACAACACCTACAATGGTGACGAACACGATCAGTTCATCCTGCGGGTGAAGTACCAGCGCACGGATCAGTTCTTCACCGCCAACTTGGTCGATGGCCCCGATCGGGTGCGGCTCAACCACGCGTGGAACGATCTCTTTGGGTCGTGGTTTTATCACGACGCGTACCTCGGGATGTTGACGGAGCACTACGGCCTGAAGTTGAAGAGCCCGCGGATCCAGGATCTCACCGACGCCGAGCTGGCAACCTTGCCGGAAGAGGCGCGGCCGTACTTCACGCCGCTGCGGACGCACTATTACGAAGTCGTCAAGGCGATGAAGGCGGCGGAGTCAGGGCACCTTGAGGACGTCGTCGCGTTCGCGAGCCGCGCCTGGCGGCGGCCGTTGACGGCGGACGAAACGAAGCGTTTGAAGACGTTCTATCAGCGCTCCCGCACGGAGCACGGCCTCGAGCACGACGCCGCGATTCGCGCCGTGGTGGCGCGCGTCCTGGTGGCGCCGGCTTTTCTTTATCGGGTGGAGACGGTGGCGGATCGCCGCGAGCGGCCGCTGAACGGATGGGAGCTGGCGAGCCGGTTGAGCTTTTTCCTGTGGTCTTCGATTCCCGATGAGGAACTGCGGCGCGCGGCGGCGGCGGGCGATCTGGCCAAGCCGGCGTTGCTCGCGAAGCAGGTGAAGCGGATGACGGCTGATCCCAAGGGGCGCCGGATTGCGACCGAGTTCTTTGGGCAATGGCTGGGGTACTATCACTTCGATCAGTTTCGCGGCGTCGACACCGCGCGCTTCCCGGAATTCACCGACGACGTGAAGCAGGGGATGTACGACGAGGCGGTCTCGACCTTCGAGCACCTCGTCCGGCAGGAGCGGCCGATGAAGGAAATGCTCCACGCGGACTACACGTTCCTGAATGAACCGCTCGCGAAGTTCTACGGTGTCACGGTGCCCGTCGGATCCGCGGAAGGCATGGTGAAGGTCGAGGGCGCGGGGGCCTTCAATCGCGGCGGAGCCCTGCGCCTGGGCGCGGTGCTGACGACGACCTCGGCGCCGCTGCGGACCAGCCCGGTGAAACGCGGCGACTGGCTGCTGCGCCGGATTCTCGGGACGCCAACCCCGCCGCCCCCGGCGGATGCGGGTTCGCTCCCGTCGGATCCAAAGGCGTTCGGCGGCCAGACGCTCCGCCAGCGGCTCGATGAACATAAGCGCAATGCGACCTGCGCGGCGTGTCACTTGAAGATCGATCCGCTGGGTTTCCCGCTCGAGGTGTTCGATGCGGTCGGGCGCACGCGGACCGCCTACGATGACGGCACGGCGGTCGACGTGACGGGCGAGTTTGCCGACAAGTCCACGATCGTCGGGGCGAACGGCCTGCTCGGCTACCTGCGCGGCAAGGATGGTCAGGTGATGAAGACGCTCGCGAAGAAGATGGTTGGCTATGCGCTGGGCCGGACGGTCCTGGCGTCCGATCGGGCCCTGATCGATGAACTCGTGGCCGCCGGGGGCGAGGCGACCTTTTCGGATCTGGCGATCAAGATTGTCAGCAGCCGCCAGTTTCGAAATCGCCAGGGCCAGGAAGCTGAGCCGCCGCCGCCGAGCGTGGCGACGGTCGGCCGTTAGTGGTGTCTTGGAACCGCGCGAACCGAACAACAGAAGCTCCAAAACTTGCGCGTTAAAAGTTGGACGTTGAGCGTTGAACGTTCGCGCGCTGCGTCGGAATCGGCCTGGTCCGCCTGAAGGCGGAACTACGAACCAGGGGCTTCCGATCTGGAGGCTGAAGGTCGGGCGAGCGCTCAACCTTCAACGCGGAACGCTTAAGCGGTTAAAGTGTAGCCGACGGGACGTGGTGGGCGTGCACGAGGCACGCCCCTACAATGAGACCCTACAATGAGGCCCCTACAAATGTGGCCCGGATGAAATGCGGGTAGGGGCGGGGCTCGTCCCCGCCCGGCTGGCTTCGACGGAACGGCCGAGAGATGAAATCTTGCCGAAATGGGCTCGTTGGGGATTGTGGCGGGATGAGCAGCTACCCCGGCCCTTCGTCCGTGTCCCGGCGTCATTTTCTGCGTGGCATGGGGGTGGCGCTGGCGCTGCCGTGGATGGAATCGCTCCCGCTGTTTGGCCAGGTGACCTCGTCGGCGGCGAAGGCCAACACGCCTCCGGTGCGGCTCGGCATTGTCTATTTTTCCAACGGGGTGGAGCCGGCGCACTGGTGGGCCAAGGGGAGCGGGGGGGCCATGGAACTCGGGCCGGGCGTGATGCCGATGATGCCGCATCGCGAGGACATGGTCTTTGTCCAAGGTCTCTACAGTCAGTCGGCGCTCAGCTCAACCAGCCCGCATCTCGGGCGGATGAACCTGCTTTCCGGAGCGCCGGTCAGTCTTGATCCCGCGGTGATTCGCGTGGGGACGACGATGGATCAAATCCTATCTTCGCAGATCGGCGGGCGGACCGCGGTGCCCAGCCTCGTGCTCGGTGTGGAGCCGAATGAGCTCCGGCTCGAGGACGGCGTCTCGATGATCTATGGTTCGAGTTTGTCGTGGGTTTCCCCGACCAAGCCGGCGACGAAGGAAGTCTATCCCTCCCGTACCTTCGATCGGCTGATCGGCGACGGCACCGGACGGAAGCTCGACCGCAGCATCCTCGATGAGGTGCGGCAGGATTCGCAGAGTCTCCGGCCGAAGATCAGCCGCCACGACAACGAGAAGCTGGAGGAGTATCTCGAGTCGATTCGCGACATCGAGAAGCGGATCGAGCGCGCGGCGAAGGATGAGCGGCTCGAGGGCTGGCGGCCGACGCTGGCGCAGCCGAACATGCCGCGGCCGAAGAACGAGCTGCCGCAGAGCGTGCCGGATCACATGCGGCTCATGCTGGATTTGATGGTGCTCGCGTTCCAGATGGACAAGACGCGCATCGCGACGCTGATGCTGAACAACGATCTCTCGCAGATGAACTTCAAGTTCGTCGAGGGCGTGCAGGGGGCGCTGCATCTCGACCTGACGCACAACGGCAAGGCGGCCGAGAAGGAGGCGATGTACCTCAAGACGAATCAATTTCACATCGCGCAGTTCGCGTACCTCACGCAGCGGATGAAGGAGATTAACGAAGGCGAGGGCACGCTGCTCGACAACTCGATCCTGATGGGTGCCTCGAGCCTGTTCGATGGCGACGCGCACAGCGCCGAACAGCTTCCGGTCCTGCTGACTGGCAAGGGCGGCGGCACGATCAAGACCGGCCGGGTGCTGAACTACCTCGATCGGCCCGACGAGCAGCGCAAGGTCTGCAGCCTGCATCTCTCGCTGATGGATCGGATGGGCCTGAAGATGGATCGCTTCGGCGATGCCAGCGAGCGGCTCGCGGATCTGTAGGCCCGGGAACGGCGGCTCGACGTGGCATGGGTCTCCCGACCCATGAAGGTGGATCGGACGGCCGGCTGGTTTTCACGGGTCGGAGACCCGTGCTACGGACAGAGATCAGGTCACCCGAATCGTTTTGCCCAGACCGCGGTGGCGGCATTGGCCGCGCGAATACCATCGATCGCGATCGTGTCGGGCGTCTCGTCGGGACCCAACAGGCCGGTGCGGCGCACCGGGCTCTGCACATAGGCGCCGCAGAGATGGTAACCCACGGCCTCCGGAATCTCGCGCAGGACATCGAGGATTTCGCGGTAGCCGACTGGATCGTGGAAGCGCGGCTCCGCCGGGGGAAAGCCGCGCGGGTACGGCTCGCGGTAGGTGGCAGAGTCGGCGAGCAGCACGGGATGGCCGGTCAGCTTGGCCCAGGGGGCAAGTTTCTCGCGCACGCGCGCGGCGCCGCCGAAGCACTGGAAACTGAGGACGTCGACGTACGGCAAGGCGGCGCGGACGACTTCTTCCGGCAGGAGCGCGTTGGCCTCGTAGCGGTCGCCGAGGATCAGGTGATGCGGATCGTAGCGTCGGATCGCGTCGCGGGTCGTGCGGTAATAAATTGTCGCGAGTTCGAACAGCTCGGCGCGTCCCGCGGCACTCTTGAGGCGCGCCGGATCGAAGATTGGGCCGTGGGCGGGATTGTTGCGGCCGGCATGCGCCCAGACGGGACAATCGCTGTAGAAATAACCGATGAGCTTCGGATCGTCCGCCATCCGGCCGCAGTGCTCGCGGGCGATGTAGTCACAGGCCTCGGCGAAGCCCGGCTTTCGAAAATCCGGCAGCCGCGTCTCCATCTCCCATTGATGGATTTCGCTGAAGGGCAGCAGATGGCAGTAGGGCAGTCCGATCCACGAGTACTCCTCCGGGATGAACGGGCGCGAGTGCCAGTGGTTCTGCTCGTTGTGAGTGGCGGTGTCCTGCGCCCAGCCGACGGAGTTGAAGTTCCAATCGAGGAGGTCGCGCCGAACTTTCTCGCGCAGCCAGCGTTCATGGCTGTTGCCGTAGCGCTCGGTCCAAAGCCGGCCGTTGGCCAGGCCGCGCAACGGCGAGGAATCGATATGGTTCAGGGCGAGGCTGAAGAACGGCGCGCCCTCGGGAGTGGCGAAGAGCGTACGGTCGCCGAAGCGGTGGATCTTGAAGGTGCCGGGAGTGCCCTGCGCCCGCGCCCGGGGCAGCAGCAGGGCGGCGGCGGTTAGGGCGCTCTGACGAAGAAAGGCACGACGCTGCATGAAAGGGTAGGGGATCGGGAAAAAGTTATGGGAGCGGTCTTACGCTTCGATGGTCCGGTTTGCCGACCGGTCCCATCGCGGCGTAAAGCCGCCCCCGCAACTCCGG
>CAINHV010000191.1 GCA_903848965.1 uncultured Opitutia bacterium
TCATCGCCCTCGCGGTGAAGAATGCCGGCTACAAGCTCGGCAAGAACATCCACCTCGCACTCGATGTCGCTGCTTCCGAATTCTACGTGAAGGAAAAGAAGCGCTACGTCTTCAAGAAGTCCGACGGCCGCTCCCTCTCCGGCGACGAGATGGTCGCGTTCTACAAGGCCCTGACCTCGAAGTATCCGATCATTTCGATCGAGGACGGCTGCGCCGAGGGCGACTGGGAAACCTGGAAGAAGCTCACCGACGCGATCGGTGACCACGTGCAACTCGTCGGCGACGATCTCTTCGTCACCAACACCGCCTTCCTCAAGCGCGGCATCGACACCGGCACCGCCAACTCGATCCTCGTCAAGGTGAACCAGATTGGCACGCTCACCGAGACCTTCGACGCCGTCGAGATGGCCAAGGAGGCCAACTACACCGCCGTCATCAGCCATCGCTCGGGCGAGACCGAGGACGTCACCATCGCCGACATCGCCGTCGCGACGAACGCCGGCCAGATCAAGACCGGTTCGCTCTGCCGCACCGATCGCGTGGCGAAGTACAACCAGCTCCTCCGGATTGAGGAAGAGCTCGGCGCCAGTGCGATCTACGGTGGCAAGATGAAGGGCCTTTAAGCCTTCCCAACCTGCTCCTTCTCCCAGCCGGGCTGCGAAGCCCGGCTTTTTTATGCCCGGAACCCGGCCACGCGGCCGCCGTCGAATGGGATGTGCCCGCCTATCCCCTCGACTCCCATTTTCCGGCGGGCAGGATCTCACCTGACAAACCGATGAGCGCTCTTTTTCTTCGCCTCTGCCTGCTCCCTGCCTGCTTCAGCCTGTCGACCTTTGCCGCCGACGAGACGTCGGCGAAGGCCAACGTCTCCGACGCGATCAAGGCCCGGGCCGCCCAGGAGGCCAAGACTGGCGCCGCTTCCGCCGGACCGGCGAAGTCACCCGCGGCGGCTGCGGCCGCCGAGAATGAGGCAACGATCCCGGCCAGCCCGAACGCCCCGGCGGCGGCCAAGAAGGAACTCTCCGCGTCCGAAGCCGCCAAGGCCACGAAACAGGATCCGACCGTCCTCCCCCGGGTCGAGGTGCGGAAGCGGAAGCTCGGTGAGTTCGAGCAGCAGATTCACAATCAGGAGGCCGCCTTGATTCGTGAAAAGAAGAACACCGTGCCCACCGAGATGGACAAGGCCCTGAACGATTCAAAAATTTCCAAGGCCCTCGCGATCTTCGGCGGTCACTCCGGTGAGCAGCGGGCCGCCGCAGCCAGCGAACGCGTGAGCCTGATGGAGGATGAGAAGGATCTCATCGAGGCCATCAACCAGGCCAAGACGAAGGAGGAGAAGGATCTTCTCCGCAAGCAGCTCGCGGAGATGAGGAAGGTTCGCCGGGAGTTGGAGAAGTCGCTGAAATAGGCCGGTCGCGGCCCGGCCGGCCTCACTCCACGCCGACGATATACCCGCGCAGATACTCGCTCTCCGGCATCGTCATCAGCACCGGATGGTCCGCCGGCTGGTGACACCATTCGATCACGCGCAATTTCCGTTTCGCATCCGTGGCGGCTTCGGCCAGGACGCCGCGCAGCTCCGCATCCTGCATGTGGTACGAGCAAGTGTAGGTGGCGAGCACGCCGCCGGGCACGAGCCGCTGCAGGGCACGCAGGTTGATTTCCTTGTAGCCGCGCAGCGCTCCCTCCAGCGCACTCTTCGATTTCGCGAACGGCGGCGGGTCCAGCACGATCACATCCCACAGCGGCTCATTGTTGCGCGCGGGGTCGTTGAACCAGTCGAAGACATTCGCCACCGCGAACCCGGCCTTCACCTGGTTGCGCTCGGCATTGCGCCGGGCGGATGCGATCGCGTCCTCGGAACTGTCCAGCCCGAGCACCTCGGCGGCTCCGGCACGCGCGGCGTGCAGGGCAAAGGCCCCCTGGTTGCAGAAGGCATCGAGCACGCGCTTGCCGGCCGCGTAACGCGCCACCGCGGGATGCTGGGGCCGCTGATCGAGGTAGAAACCCGTCTTCTGCCCGTTCTGGAGATCGAGCCAGTAGTCGAAGCCGTCGATCGTCAGCCAGCGGGGCTCCCACGGGCGGCCCGACTGCGTATGCACCTCGAGCGGCAATCCCTCCAGTCGGCGGATTGGGGCGTCGTTGCGAAAAATAATCTCCGCCGGCCGGACCAACTCCGCGAGGACGGCGGCGAGCTCGGCCGTGCGCTTCTCCAGCGCCGCCGTTTGGATCTGCACCACAAGGGTGTCGCCAAACTGGTCGACGACCACGCCCGGCAAATCATCCGATTCGCTCCAAATCAGCCGTCCCACATAGGATCTATCTGACGGATTGGACCTCTGCGGCGCCCGGCGGGCCAGCGCGGCCTCCACTTTGCGGCGCAGGTAGCCCACATCAAGTTCCACCTGATCCCGGCTCAGCCGGCGCCAGAGGATCTGCGATTTGGAATTATAAATCCCCGAGCCGATGAGCCGGTTGTTCCGATCCCGGCAGGCCACAACTTCCCCATCGTGCTCCGCCGGCAGCAGGCTCTCGACCTCATTGGCAAACACCCACGGGTGCCCGGCCAGCGCACGGGGGCGCAGATTCATCTTCAGTTTCAAGGCGGGTCGTACGGACACCCCGGTGACGTTTGGCCGAAAGCGAGCCGCGGCGACGAAAAAATGTCCGTCGTCGTTCCCTCGCTTCGCGGCCCCACCCCGGCGCGTTCCCTTCCTCTCGTCCGTTCAGCGCTTCCCGGTCTCGACCGCGGGAATCGACTTCAGGTACATCCACAACGCCTTCAGCTCGACATCGTTCATCAGCCCAAAGCTGCGCGGCATCGCGACGTTCAAATCGGTCCCGTCCGGTCGGCGTCCCGTGCGAATCGTCCGGATGAAGTCCTCCTCGGTCCACTTGGTCAGGCGGCTGCTCGCGTGCGGCGTCAGGTTGGCGGCCTCAGGCCACTCCGGCGGCCCGGTCTCAATCTTGCCGCCCGAATAGTTCGGGCCGTGGCAGCCGAAACACCCCACCGCCAGGTAGCGCCCGTAATCGAGCGTGACGCCCGGCGGCACCGTCGGCGGACGAACGTTCAGATGGTCGATGACGTCGGCCGCCAGCTTGATTTTGTTGGTCGCGACGAGCATCTGCGCAATCAGGCTCAGGTCGATAGGCACGCTGGGCCGATCGACCGGCGGCGCCGACTTCAGATAAGCGATGACCGCCCCGAGATCGTCGTCGCCCAGATGCTGATACTCCTCCGACGGCATCAGGAAGAGCCCGCGCCCGTCGGGGCCGACCCCATGCCGGATCGCCCGAACCCAATCGTCGTTACTGAACTTGCCGGCCCGGCTGCCATTCCCCGCAGTCAAATTGGAGCCATACCAGAGGCCCATGGCCCCACTCTCGACTACCTTGGCGCCCCCGAGATCCGCGCCATGGCAATCGAGGCAGCCCCGCGATTGCGCAATGTGCTTCCCCCGCGCCAGCGCCGCCGCCTCGGTCGGGATCAACACCGGCCGCACCACCACCGTGCGCGTCTGCTCGAGGATCCGGCGGCTCTTCAAATGATTCATGGTCAGCGTCCCACCCACCACGATGACAAATCCAACGCCAATCCCCGCCGCCATTCGAAGTGCGTTGCTCATCAGGCCTCGATTCTGGCACGCACCCACGACCCGGAGGCAATTTTTTTCCGCTTCCCTCGCACCGTGCCCTGCGGTTTGGTGTCCGGCTCCGCTCTTCCGTCACCACCTGTCCACCGTCCCACCGTGTCACCCGCCGCCGAAATCGCCCGTCGCCGCACGTTCGCGATCATCTCGCACCCGGACGCCGGCAAGACGACGTTGACGGAGAAGTTCCTCCTCTACGGCAACGCCATTCACCTAGCCGGTGCCGTGACCGCCCGGAAGAACCAGCGCGCCACCGCCTCGGACTGGATGGAGCTCGAGAAGCAGCGCGGCATCTCGATCAGCTCGACCGTCCTCCAGTTCGATTACGCCGGCTGCGCGGTCAACCTGCTCGACACCCCTGGCCACAAGGACTTTTCCGAGGACACGTACCGCGTCCTCACCGCCGTCGACGCCGCGCTCATGGTCATCGACGCTGCGAAGGGCGTGGAGGCCCAGACCCGGAAGCTCTTCGAGGTCTGCCGCCGCCGCGGCGTCCCGATCTTCACGTTCATGAACAAGTGTGACCGGCCGACGCGCAACGCGCTCGAGCTGCTCGACGAGCTCGAGACCGTCCTAGGTCTCCAATCGTCTCCGGTCATCTGGCCGCTCGGCAACGGTCCATCATTCAAGGGCGTGTTCGACCGCCGCAGCCGCCAGGTCCATCTCTTCGAACGCGTCCCGGGCGGAAAATTCCAGGCTCCCGTGAGCGTCGCGTCGCTGGACGATCCGATCGTCCGCGAGAAGCTCGACGATTACACTTTCAACGAAGTAACCGAGCAGCTCGCGATGCTCGACGGCGCCGGCCATCCCTTCGACCTCTCCGCGGTGCGGGCCGGCCAGCAGACGCCGGTCTATTTCGGCAGCGCCGTGAACAACTTCGGCATCCAGCTGCTGCTCGATGGCTTCCTCGCCGACAGCGTCGGCCCGCAGCCCCGGCGCAATGCGGCCCCGTCCAAGGTTCGGGTCGTCGTGGCGAAGCTCGCCGACGAGTCGGACGAAGTGTCCGCCGGGGTCGACGAGACCGCCGTTCCCGAAACCGCCGCGGCCGAGGCCCCGCTCCTGGTGCCCGTGACGCACGAGCGTTTCTCCGGCTTCGTCTTCAAGATTCAGGCCAACATGGATCCGAAGCATCGCGATCGCATTGCGTTTCTTCGGGTGTGCTCCGGCAAGTTCGAGCGCGACATGCTCGTGACGCATCAGCGCACTGGAAAGACCGTCCGGCTCTCGTCGTCGCACAAGCTCTTCGGCCAGGAACGGGAGACGGTGGACGTGGCGTGGCCTGGCGACGTCATCGGGCTTGTCGGTCACAGCGAGTTCGGCATCGGTGACACGCTGACCGACGGCAAGGGCATCGTCTTCGACGAGATCCCGCGGTTTCCGCCGGAGGTCTTCACCTACATTTCGAATCCGAGTTCGTCGGACGCGAAGAAATACCGCGCCGGGCTCGAGCAACTGCTCCAGGAGGGCGTCGTTCAATCGTTCACCGCCCGTAACGCCCCGCCCGGTGCCACGCTCCTCGCGGCCGTCGGCCCCCTCCAATTCGAAGTCGTGCAATGGCGGTTGCAGAGCGAGTATGGCGCGGAGTCACGTCTCTTTCCGACGCCGTGGACACTGCTGAAGTGGGTCGAGCCGCACCCCTCACTCAAGGATCCCGGCCGGCTGATTGTCGCGACCGGCGTGAGTTTCGGGACCGACAAATTTGATCAGCCCGTCGTGCTCTTTCCGAACGAGTGGACGATGCGCTATTTCACCGAGAAGAATCCGGAGTTGAAGCTGCACGATCTGCCACTGGAGCAGGTGAAATAGCGCGGATTGGGAAGTGCCGCATTTCGCAAGGGCGTGCCTCGGGCGCGCCCAAGAGTAGCCATCCCGGGCGTGGACGAGCCACGCCCTTACCCGGATTTTGCAGGGGCGTATTACCCATATTTCGCATGGGCGTCTTACCCCTATTTCGTAGGGGCGTGCCTCGTGCACGCCCTTGAGTAGCCGCGAGCGCCAGCGGATGGACCGACGAGGCTCAACTCGCTCGCGCTCGTTGCTACGGCGCCTCCCTTCGAACGCTTCCCGCGATCTTCGCTGGCGCTCGGGTTAAGAGACGATTGCATCGCAACAAAGCCATGAACGAGCGCCGCCGGGAACGAATCGGTCAGCCGAGGCCGATCCACCCCCACGCCTGGCTGTGGGAGCCGCTGGAAACCGATCCGACGTTTGTCCTGCGTTCCATGTTTGGCGCGAAGGCCGCCTACCTCGACGGCAAGCTCATGCTCTGTTTCTGCGCGGGCGAGGAACCGTGGCGCGGCGTGCTGCTCTGCACCGATCGCTCCCACCATGCGTCGCTCCTGGCCGAGTTTCCCGTCCTGGCTCCGCATGCCATCCTGCCGAAGTGGCTCTACCTGCCCGAAGCCGCACCGGCCTTCGAACGCCTCACCGGGCAGATCGTCGCCCACGCGCGCCGGCGCGACCCCCGACTTGGCGTCACCCCGAAGCCGCGCAAGAAGCGTAAGCCGGCCCTCCGGTCGCCAGCGCGCGAACGGCCCTGATCCCGCGGATATACTGTGAGAGTGCTCCACGCCGCGCTTCGATCGCGGTGAAGGAATCATGAAGTCCCGCCGAATTAGATCCTTCCGCGCATTTCCGCTCGCACCCCAACGAAAACTTTCCCTTCCTCGCCCCCATGGTTTTTTCGCGGGGGACCTGGATGGCCATGACATTGGCCTGCTTGTCGACGGGCGTCGCTGACGCTGCGTCCGGAACGCGTGCCCAGCCTTCGCGGCCGGCCGCCGAAAACAACCTCACGGCCTACAAGGGCGTGATCGTGGTCGATGTCGCGAGCGGCAAAGTGATCTTCGAGGACCGTGCCACCGTCGTGAGTCCGCCGGCGAGCATGACGAAGCTCATGACCTTCGCCGTCCTGCACGATCTGCTGCTCGGCGGACAACTCACGCTCCAGACCCCCGTCACCGTCACGGCGGCCGATTCGCGGATCGGCGGCACCCAGGTGTGGCTGAAGGAGGGCGAAGTGTTTCCCGTCGAGGAATTGCTCCACGCGATGATGATTCAGTCCGCGAACGACGCCGCCCACGCGCTCGCCCGGACCGCAGCCGGCTCGGTCCCTGCCTTTGTGGAGCGCATGAACGTGAAAGCGCGGGAATTGGGCATGACGCAAACCACGTTTCGCACCCCGCACGGACTGCCGCCCGCCAGCCGCCGGATCGAGGAGGGCGACGTTACGACTCCGCGCGACTTTGCCCTGCTCAGCCGGCATATCCTCCGGCAGACTGACGTGCTCAAATATACCTCGATCAAGATGCGGCCCTTCGGCCCGCCCGTGCGCACCGAGGCGGTCGCGATGCGGAATCACAACAATCTCCTCGGCAAAGTGGCCGGCGTCGACGGGCTCAAGACCGGTTTCACCAACGGCGCCGGTTTCTGTCTCTCCGCCACCGCGCAGCGCGACGGCCGCCGGGTCCTCGTCGTGATGATGGGCAGCCCCACTTCGAAAATCCGCGATCTCAAGATGAGCGAACTTCTCGAGCGTGGTTTCGCCGCGATTCCCGCGTCCGCTGCTCCCCTGGCTTCGCCCGCCGATTCGCCAATCCGTGCCGCCCCCGCGACGAAGTCAGCACCCGCACCAGCCACCTCGGACCAGCCGGCGGTGAAGTTCTCGATCCCGCGGAAGTAAGCAGGGCGGATTTCAACCACCGGGTGCAACGACCGGAGCCGCTCGTCGGATCAATTCAGGTCCGATTCCTGGCTTCCGGGCTTCCGGCTCAAGCTCAGACCACGGACTACGGCTCAATCCAGTAGGAGCCTGAAGCCATGAAACCCTGAATCAGCGGAGATTTCCCTGCGCCGGTCGGAGACGCGGCGCCACTCGGAGTTCAGTGTTCCAGCGCCACGATCAGTAGCCCGAGGACGCCAAACAGCGCGCCGAGCATGCCGGCTTCGTACCGCTCGAAGCGACTGAGCCGGAAGCGATCGAATCCGATCAGGGCGAACCAGGTGAACAGCGTCATCGCTCCGAAAGTCGCGAGGGCCAGAATCACGCTGAGGATGATGAAACCGCGCCAGCCGAACTGCACCCCGGACAGATAGATCGGGAGGAATCCCTCGCAGGGCGACAGCGTCAGCATCACGAACAATCCGCTCACGGCAGGCCAGTCACCGCCCGACTTCGCGACCAGCGGGCTGTCCTTCAACTCGTCGTGCCAGTGGCTCTCGGCGTGTTCCTCGCCGCAGTGCTCATCCGCCTCGTGCTTGCTGCCGGGCGGATGATGATGACAGATGCCCTGCCCGCTCCACTGCCGCCAGAAATAGTAGGCGGAAAACGCGAGCAGCAGGCCGCCGGCAATCCAAGGGAAGGCCGCGCCGATTTTCTCATCGAGGCGAAACCCGAACCAGGCGATCCCGAGTCCTAGCACCGTCATCAACCCCACGTGACCGAGACCCGCCAGCGCGAGCACCGCAATCGCCTTCGATCGTCCCCAGCCGCGGGCGCGCGCCACGAGCACGAACGGCAGCCAGTGCGTCGGGATCGCCGCGTGGAAAAACGCCACGGTGAAGCCAGTGATGGCGACGGACGTGAGGACGGTGGCGTTCATGGGAAGGGTGAAGCAGGACTGGACCGGCAGTAGTGTCGAACGCGAAGTCTAGCAAACCTGTCGACCCCCGGTCCGCGGATGAATTCTTGCAGGTCCCGGCACCTGTCTCGTTAATCGACGGTCCGCCATGTCCATCGCCCGCGCCGCCCAACCCGATCTTGCTGCCGTCCGCACCTACCTCGTCGGCCTGCAGGATGCGGTTTGCGCAGCGCTCGAGACCGAGGATGGCACGGGAAAGTTCCAGACCGATGAGTGGCAACGCCCCGAGGGCGGTGGCGGCCGCACCCGAGTGATGACCGACGGCGCCGTTTTCGAAAAAGCCGGCATCGCCTTTTCCCACGTCAAGGGCACGAAGCTCCCGCCCTCGGCCACCTCGCACCGGCCGGAACTCGCCGGTCGCGCATGGGAGGCGATGGGCGTGTCGCTCGTCATCCATCCGAAGAATCCCTACACGCCCACATCGCATGCGAACGTCCGCTTCTTCTGCGCCAATCCGGCTGAGCTTTCCGCCGAAATCGAAAATCCCATCTGGTGGTTCGGCGGTGGATTCGATCTGACGCCGTATTACGGCTTCGAGGAGGATGCCGTGCACTGGCACCGCACCGCCCAAGCCGCCCTTGCGCCGTTCGGCGCCGGCATCTTTCCGAAGTTCAAGAAGTGGTGCGACGATTATTTCTACCTGAAGCATCGCGGCGAACCCCGCGGGATCGGCGGCATTTTCTTCGACGACTTCAACGAGCCCGGCTTCGAGCAGTCATTCGCGCTGCTGCGCGCGGTCGGCGATGCCTACGTGCCCGCCTACCGGCCGATCGTGGCACGGCGCAAGGCGACGCCCTATGGCGATCGTGAGCGCCAGTTCCAGCTCCTGCGCCGCGGCCGCTACGTGGAGTTCAACCTCGTGTGGGATCGAGGCACGCTCTTCGGGCTGCAGAGCGGCGGCCGCACGGAATCGATCCTCATGTCCCTCCCGCCGCTGGTGCGCTGGGACTACGGCTTCCAACCCGAGCCGGGCAGCCCGGAGGCGCGGCTCTACGACGTGTTTCTCAAACCCAAGGACTGGGCGTTGTGATTTTCGATTTTGGATTCTCGATTTTGGATTCGCCTCCAACCCCGAAAATCACCGCAGAACGGCACCGCGAGTCCAAAATCGAAAATCGAGAATCCAAAATCGAAAATCCTCATGACTTCCCGTGACCGCTTTCTCGCCGCCTGCGCCGGCCAAAAACTCGAGCGCCCGCCCGTGTGGGTGATGCGCCAGGCGGGCCGCTACCTGCCCGAGTACCGCGCGCTCAAGGCCAAGTCCTCGTTTCTCGAAATGGTTCGGACGCCGGCGCTCGCCGCGGAGGTGACGTTGCAGCCCCTCCAGCGCTTCGCCCTCGATGCCGCCATCCTCTTCTCCGACATCCTCGTAATCCCCGAAGCCCTCGGTCAGGGTTATCACTTTCGCGAGGAAGGTGGCATCGGCATGGATTACCGGCTCGAGACGCGGACCCAAATTGAAGCCCTCGCCCCCGCCGAGGCCGTGCCCGAGCGCCTGCACTACGTCGGTGCGACACTCTCGTTGCTCAAACAGGAGCTGGCCGGTTCCCGCGCCCTCCTGGGCTTCGGCGGATCGCCGTGGACGCTGGCCACCTACATGGTCGAGGGCGGCAGCTCGGATAACTTCGAGCGGATCAAACAGCTCTTCTACACCGACCGGGCGTTGTTCGGGTCGCTGCTGGAGAAACTCACGGCGGCGCTGATCAGTTATTTCAAGATGCAGATCGCGGCGGGTGCGGATGCGATTCAGATCTTCGATTCGTGGGGCGGCATCATCGCGGGTCCCGACTACGAGGAAGCCTCGCTCCGCTGGATCCGCGAGATCGTCGCCGCGATGCCGAAGGATTTTCCGATCATCCTCTACGCCAAGGGCACCGCGCCGCACCTCATGGATCAGGCCTTCTCCGGCATCCGCGTGCTCAGCATCGACTGGACGAACGATCTCGCGATCGTGCGCCGCACGCTGCCGGCCAACATCGCGCTCCAGGGAAATCTCGATCCGGTCCTCCTCAACACGACGCCCGAGATCGTGACGCGCGAAACGACCCGGTTGCTGGAGTCGATGCGCGGCACCGACGGCCACATCGTCAACCTTGGCCACGGCATCATGCCGCACGCCAAGATCGAGTGCATGCAGGCGCTCGTGGACACCGTGACAGGATGGAGAGCCTAGACCGGGGAGAGGTCCATTCCACCCGCTTCCCGAACTTCCTGTTCTCATGGGCGGAGGGCGGGCCACGAGGCGCGCCCCTACGAAATGTGGGCGATACGAAAAGCGTGTAGGGGCGGGGCTCGTCCACGCCCGAGTACCACGACATTCCTTCGTTCGATCCTGGATTGCCTGCTGTGCCCAGGATTGAACCAAGAACCCAGAACTCAAAACCCAGAACCGCCGGCGCGCGGCGCGCCTTGACTCCCCTCTGAGCCAACCTACCCTCGCCCCCTTTTGTCCGGCATGGCTCAAGACCTGAAAGATACACTGCAGCTTCCGAGGACGGATTTCCCGATGCGCGCCGCGCTGGCGCAACGTGAACCCGGCCGCGTGGCCCACTGGGAAAAGATCGGGCTCTACGACGCCATCCAGCGCAAGCGCACCGGTAGCCCGGCTTACGTGCTGCACGATGGCCCGCCGTTCACGAATAACGATGTCCACGTGGGCACCGCGCTGAACAAGGTCCTCAAGGAACTGATCAATCGGTACAAGTCCATGCGCGGATTCCGGACGCCCTACGTCCCGGGCTGGGACTGCCATGGACTGCCGATCGAGCAACGGGTTTCCCGCACGATTCAGGAGCAGAAGCTGACCCTCACCACGGCCGAACTGCGCGCCCGGTGCGACGCATTTGCCGAAGAGTGGATCGCGAAACAGACGACGCAGTTCAAGCGGCTCGGGGTCCTCGCCGACTGGACCAACGAATACAAGACGAAGGCGCCCGCGTTCGAGGCGGACATCATCCGCACCTTTGCCGCGTTCGTCGCCAGCGACCTCGTTTACCGGAGCAAGAAGCCCGTATACTGGAGCATCCCGTTCGAGACCGCGCTGGCCGAGGCAGAGATCGAGTACAAGGACCACGTTTCGATCGCGATCTGGGTCAGATTCCGCTTTGCGGATTCTGTAGTTGGGGACGTGGCGAATAAGTTCGGGCGACCGGATTCGGGTGGAAAACCGTGGTCGATCATTATCTGGACCACGACTCCTTGGACCATGCCGGCCAACCTGGGGATCGCGGTTCATCCCGAGGTGAACTACGTCGCGGCCGATCTCGGCGGCGAAGTCATCATCGTCGCCGAGGCTCTTCTGGGTGAGGTCCTCAAGGCAGCGAAGATTGAAGCAGCACCGATCATCCTCGGCACCAGCAAGGGCGCCACGCTCGAGCATCTCGCCCCGCGCCATCCCTTCATCGATCGCGCCTCCCCGGTCGTGCTCGCCGACTATGTCACGACCGACAGCGGCACCGGTTGCGTCCACACCGCCCCCGGCCATGGCGCGGAGGACTACGTCACCGGGCTGAAGAACAAACTCGAGATCTACTGCCCGGTCGGGGACGACGGACGCTATCTCGATGACGGCCGCGTGCCGGCCGACCTGGTCGGATTGACAACGCTCGAGACCGTTGAGGATCTCGCGGCCAAGAAGCCCGCGCCCGCCAACCTGGGCGTGCTGAAGAAGCTCGCCGAGGCCGGCGCGCTGTGGGCCAAGGCCAAGTACACTCACAGCTACCCGCACTGCTGGCGCTCGAAGACCCCGATCATCTTCCGCGCCGTGGACCAGTGGTTCGTCTCGCTCGACCAATCGAGCATCGAGAATCAAACATCGAAAGTCACCCCGCGTCAGACCGCCCTCGCTGAAATCGATAAAATCGCCGCGGCGAGTGGATGGATCCCCGCGTGGGGCGAGAAGCGGATCCGCGGCGCCGTGGAATCGCGCCCGGATTGGTGCATCAGCCGGCAGCGGGCGTGGGGCGTGCCGATCCCGGCGTTCTACGACGAGAAGAAGGCGCCCTACCTCGACGCCGGCGTCGCGCGCGCGATCGCGGACAAGATCGCCACCCGGGGCACGAATTTCTGGTACGACGCGACGCCGACGGAAATTCTCGCGGGCATCCCGCTCCCCGCGCACTGGCCAGCTCCGGCGGCGCTCACGGCCGGCCGCGACACGCTCGACGGGTGGATCGACTCGGGCTCCTCCCATGCCGCCGTCCTGAAACGCGGCCAGGGCGGCACCCACTGGCCGGCTGATCTCTATCTTGAGGGCAGCGACCAGCATCGCGGCTGGTTCCAATCCTCGCTCTGGACCGGCGTGATCGCGTTCCAGCAGGCGCCTTACAAGGCCGTGCTGACCCACGGCTTCATCGTCGACCACGAGCGCAACAAGATCTCAAAAAGCAGCACCTACGAGAAACCACAGACGAGCGACGCCTATGTCGCCGACTACGGCGCGGACGTCCTGCGCCTCTGGATCGCGTCACAGGATTTTCGCGACGACATCCCTGTTTCGAAGGAAATCCTGTCGCACGTCGGCGAAACCTACCGGCTGCTGCGCAACACGCTTCGCTATCAGCTCTCCAATCTCTTCGACTTCGATGCCACGCGTGACCTCGTGCCGGTCGAGCGCCTGGATACACTCGACCGCTGGGCGCTGCACCAGGCCGCGACGTTAATCCGAGAATGCACGGCGGCCTATGAGGCCTTCGAGTTCCACCGGGTTTACCAACTCTGCAACCAGTTCTGCTCGGTCACACTCTCGGCGACCTATCACGACATTCTCAAGGATCGCCTCTACACGCTGGCGACCCAGTCCCCCCTGCGCCGCTCCTCGCAGACGGCGCTGTATCACCTCTTCCAGACGCTGGTGCGGCTGCTCGCGCCGATCCTCGGCTTCACCTGCGACGAGGCTTGGAGCTATGCCACGGCGCAAACCGAGTACGCCGACGATTCGATTCATCTGCAGGACTGGCCGGTGGCTCCCGCCGACTGGACGAATCCTGAGCTGGAGGCCGACGTCGCGGCGCTCCTCCGCGTGCGCGCCAAGGTCAACGAGACGATCGAGCCCTTCCGCGCCGCCGGCAAACTGGGCAAATCGCTCGATGCCGCGATCACCCTCACGGCCAGCCCCGCCGATCCTGTCTTCGGCCTGCTGGAAAAACATCGGGAGTTTCTCCCCGAACTTTTCATCGTCTCCCATGTCACCTTGGCCTCGGCCGAGGGGGGAGCGCTGACCGTCACCGTCCAACCGGGCAGCGAATTGAATTTGGTCCGGTGCCCGCGCTGCTGGCGGGCGGTGCCGGTCCTGGAGACCGGACCTTACGGCGAAGTCTGTCCACGTTGCGCGACGGCGCTGAAAGCCTAATCTTTCCCCACCCAAAACTCCCCATGGCCAAGAACAAGAAGTCCCCCGCCAAGAAAGTTGCCCCTCCACCCGCCCGGAAGAAATCGAGCCCGACACCTGTCCGGCCCGCGGCGGTCAAGGTGGCGCGCCCAACCGGCCCAGCCGCTTCCAGCGGCAAGGCCACGCCCAGCGGCAAGGCCGCTCCCAGCGGCAAGGCCACCAAGAGTTCTCCTCCCATGGAAAAGCCCTCCAAGAAAAACGCCCTGCGCGACAGCATCCTAAAGCGCAAGGTCGCCTCCAAGCCCATCGCCTTCAGCCTCGACGAAGTTCGCGCCATCGCGAAGACCGTCGCCAGCAAGACGACCGCACCCTTCCCCGGCAAACCGGGGAAGACCGCCGCCAAGCAGGCGAGCGCGGCCATCGAGAAGGTGAAGCCTCAGCACGTGAAGGCCGCTTCGCTCTCCGACATCCTCGGCTTCAATCCGAAGAAGGGCCGCAAGCCCATCCTCGAGGCGGACAAGGAAGTCCCCGAGAAGTACAAGCGCTACTACAAGCTACTGCTCGATCTGCGCACTCATCTCACCGAGGGCATCGAGCGCCATTCCGAGGAGACGCTGAAGCGCTCCGCCAAGGATGACGCCGGCGATCTTTCCGCCTACGGCCAGCACATGGCCGATGCGGGCACGGACACCTTTGATCGCGACTTCGCGCTCAGCATGGTCGCGAGCGAGCAGGAGGCCCTCTCCCAAATCGACGCCGCCCTGAAGCGGATTCACGCCGGCACCTATGGTATTTGCGAGATCACGCAGAAGCCGATTGCCAAGGATCGCCTGCTCGCCGTCCCGTTCACCCGCTACACCGCCCAGGCCCAGAAGGATCTCGAGCGCAACCGGCACCGTTCCCGCACCCAGGCCGGCCTCTTCGGCGAACTCGGCGAAGAAGGCGGAAAAATCATGGAAGACAGCGACGGCGAATCGTAACTTCCCCGGCGCGTCCGCCTCTGCTCCATGTCTCCCGAAGCCGGACCGCCCGCGTCCCGTCCTGGGTCCGGCTCGCGTCCCGCCTCCACCGCGGCGCCGACCGCGCCGCGATCCGTCCCGGAACGGATGCGCGCCTACCGCCTGCTCCTCGGCCTCGCGCTGGGGATTTTTGTCCTCGACCAGCTCACGAAAATCTGGGTCGCGGTGAACTACCCGTTCAATCCGCTTCACGTGCACGGCGGCGGAATGGACACGGTCGTCATCCGGGATTTCTTCTTCCTCATTCACGTGGGCAACACCGGCGCGGCCTGGAGCATGTTTGCCGGCCAGAGCGTGACGCTGAAGATCAAGCGCAACGGCCGACGGGTTCTAACCCGCTCACTTGCGATCACGCAGGATGGCTCGGTCGGTCGCTTCAAGTTGGCGGTCA
>CAINHV010000192.1 GCA_903848965.1 uncultured Opitutia bacterium
CACCGTTGATGGCGTGCGGACGCTGGATGCCGGCAACCCGGCGCTAAAGACCGGCTCCACGCCCAACACGATCATGAACATCGTCGAGGTGCGCGGGGCGCAGCCGTTCTTCTACGACGGCCGCGACGTGCCGCATGGCGATATCCGGACGCATTGGTATCACTCGAAGTCCCTCGGCGCGCTCCGCCGGGTCGCGGTGTATGTGCCGCCAGGTTACGATAAGAATCCGCAGGCGCGTTATCCGGTGCTCTACCTGCTCCACGGGGCGAATCTCGACGAGACGGCGTGGACGCGGTTCGGCAAGGCCAATCTGATCCTCGACAACCTCCTCGCGGACGGCAAAGCCCGGTCCTTCATCGTCGTCATGCCCCTGGGCTATGGCGTCAATCCGATGGCGCAGGGCCAGCAGGGCCAGAATACGGCGCAGTTCAGCCGGGATCTGCGTGAAGACTTGATCCCGTATGTGGAAGCGACGTTCCGTGCCCGCACTGATCGCGAGAATCGCGCCTTGGTCGGCTTGTCGATGGGCGGTGGTCAGGCGCTCTCCATCGGCCTCAATCACCTCGAACTCTTCAGCCACGTCGGCGGCTTCAGTGCGGCCAGCGGTCCGGCGGCCAGCCTGCCGACGACCTACGCCACTCTCATCGCGAACGCGGAGGCCGCGAACCAGAAGCTCAAGCTGCTGTGGGTCGGCTGCGGCACTTCCGACCGGCTGTTCGGCGCGGCCAGGGACTTCTCGGGTTTCCTGACCCAGCACAAGATCAAGCACACCTTTCGCGAAACCGAGGGCGATCATACCTTCATGGTCTGGCGCCGCTACCTGAATGAAGTGGCTCCGCAGCTCTTCGGCGGGCCCGGTGACAAGCTCCAGACCTCGCGCTAGGGCGGTTCGAAGTCCTGCGCTCACGCCTAGGGCTACCCGGGATGGGAGGCCCGGTGCGTGAGCAGCCCGGAGTCAGGCCTTCCGTCTCTGTCCGGACATTCAGCAACCCTCAACCGATCGGAGCCAGGAGGGTGGCCTCCAAATTTGGGGTGATCGAGAACGGGCGCGTCGGTTGTCACGTCGGCATCCCGGAACAAACCATACGGCCATGAGTTCCGAATCACCGGAAGCGGGCGCACCCCAGGCGGTGCTGTTTGCCCTGATTAAGGATCGTTTGGGTCGCACTCCGTTTGAGCCCTTTCGAATTGTGACCTCCAGCGGTAAAACCTACGACGTGCCGACGGCGGATCATGCCATTCCGATGCCGAAACTGCGCACGATTACGGTGATTAATGACTCCGACGGGCAGGTGAAGATTCATACCCTGCACGGGTCCGCCATCGAGTCGCTGCGCCCGCGTCCCGGCCGGCGCCGTCGTGCCGCCTGAGGGGGAGGCCGGCCTTGGCCGGTGTCGCCCCGGGCATCGGGATCGTCACCCGATCGCAAAGATTTCCACCGGCTCGGCCCGGCCCTTGACGGGCACGGTGCCGAGGGCGCGCGTGGTGAACCGGGGCTGGCGGAGGGCGCCAATCGTGGCGGCGCTGACGATGAGATTGGTGTGATACTCCGGGTTGCGGGTGAGAGACTGCAGCCGGGAGGCCACATTGACGCCGTCGCCGATCACCGAGTAGTTCAACCGACGGTGCGAGCCGATGTTGCCGGCGACCACCCGCGCGGTGTTGACCCCGATGCCGATCCCCAGCGGCGGCCGGCCTTCCGCCGCGAGCTCGAGGTTCAGGGCGATCAGCGCCCGTTCCATCGCCACGGCCGCGGTCACCGCCCGATCCGCGGCGTCTCCCTGGGCCACCGGGGCGCCGAACAGGGCCATGATCGCGTCACCGATGAACTTGTCGATCACACCGCCCTCGCGCTCGATTTCTGCGCTCATGCGATCGAGATAACGGTTGAGCAGCGTCAGCAGGTCGCGGGGTGCCAGGTTCTCGCTCAACGAGGTGAAGCCGCGCAGATCCGCAAAGAGGATCGTGACATCGCGCTCTTCTCCCCCAAGGGCGGCGCCGTCGCGCAGGAGCTGGGTGGCGACCTCGGGCGAGACGTTCTTGTCCAGCAAATCCCGGACACGGTCCCGCTCCGCCAGCCCGGCCGTCATGGCGTTGAAGGCCCCGGCGAGCGTCCCAAGTTCGTCCGCTCGATCCAGGTCGAGCCGCTGCGTGTAGTCGCCCGCCGCCACATGGCGGGTGTGCCCCGCGAGCTGCAGCACCGGCCGGCTGACATCGCGGGCAATCCAGAGGGCAAACAGCGCGGCGAGCGCCAGCGCCGCGAAGGAAATGATGAGGATTTTTCGCTCCAGTTCGCGCGCCGCGGCGAGCTCCGCACTGAGGGGACGCTGGAGGGCGACGGTGATGGCCGGCGAACCGACGAGCCGCTCGCCTTTGAAGAGCGTGACGTATTTCTCGCCGGGCGTTTCGATCGTCCGGATCTGAATGCCGTCCCGTCGATCCACGGTGGCCGCGGCCGCCACAATTCGTCCGGTGGCCTCAGGCAGCGTGGTGGCGAGCAGGCGGGGTCCGTCCGCGCCCTCGGTGGCAATCAGCGTGACCTCGAGATGCGTCGTATCGCGGATCTTCTGGGCAAACTTGTGATCGATCGGGAACGCCAGGCCGAACCACGCCGCGATCTCGGGATAGGGTGCGTAGATCGGAACGACGACGACCACGTGCAGCGAGCCGACCAGGTAGGCGAAACCGCTGTCCTCGGACGGATCCTTGTCCTGGGCGGTGCGGACGAGATCGCGAAACGGGGCAATGTCCTTTTCTTCCCGCGCCGGGCCGCTCGCGGCGCGCAGGGTGCCGTCGGGTTCGAGGAGCGCGATGACCGAGGCGCCGACGCGACCGGTGTAGGTTTCGAGCATCGACGTCAGCGTGGCGCGATCCTCCGGCAGGGTCTGCAGGATCGCATAGTCGCGCGCCAGCACGCGGGCGCTCCGGCTCAGCGAATCGATCTGCTGGCGAATCCATTCGTCGAAGATCCCCGCGCCGAGGGCGAGGTTCGACTCACTGTGCGCGAGGGCGGTGGAATCGTTCGCGCGGGAAACGAAGACATACGTGAGCCCGAGAACCGCGAACAGGAGCCCGAGCAGGAAGACCAGCAGGCGGGTCCCCAGGCGGCGAAAGCGAAAGAGCGGCACGGCGGATTCGAGGGAAGGTGACGGCGCCACGGGGCCTTATTTGTAGCCGCCGCCCTTGCCCTCGACGCCGCGGCGAATCCGGCGATCGCGTCCGAGTTCGAGGACGTGGGTCGAGGGCCCGGCCGCGGCGCCCGCGGCAACTGTCAGCTCGCGAGTAATCGCGGCGGGTAGCCGCGGGTGCCAGATTTCGGCGCGATACCGGCCGGGCGGGACGGCGGCGACGGAGGCAGCGCCGTCGGCGCCAGATTTGGCAAACCACGGCGTGCCGACCACGACGACGTAGGCGAGCATCCAGTCATGAATGTTGCAGCCGAGCGTGACGACTCCGGGCTGCTCGAAACGAACCGGTTCCCGCGCCTCGCCGGCGTAGAGAGGCAGCTCGAAGCGCTTGGCCTTGGAAGTTGAATACACGTGATGCTTCACTGTGTCGCGATTGGGAAAATCGATCGCGGAGCCGGCCTGAATCACGGTCACGTAGGGCAGGAATTGCTCCTTGGCCTGGGCAATGACGACGGGCGACGCGGCCGGGGCGGCCGGCGCGGGGGCGTCGAGGGGAATCAAGGACACCACGGCATCGGCGATGGGCTGTTGTTTGGCGTCGACCAGCTGAAACGAGGCGCTTTCGGCCAGAAGGGGACGGAGGGCGAGCAGGCCGGCCAGCAGGGCGAGTCGGAGCATGGGATTCTTCTATGACTTCGACACCGCGAGGCGAGCGCGGGAATGGGGTGGCATGGAGTGGCATGGGTCTCCCGACCCATGAA
>CAINHV010000193.1 GCA_903848965.1 uncultured Opitutia bacterium
GCGCCCACGACGTCTTGTCGGCGACACTTCAACTTAAGCCGCCCTAGCTCCGGGCGCCGAGCTTGGCGTCGACCGAAAACTTTCCCGCGCCGCTGACGAACAGCACCACGAAGACCGCCAGAAACAGGAAGGGCAGCTCGCCATTGCCCTGCCCAGTCAACCGATGCCCATGGGCCATCCAGAAGGCGAAGCTCATGGTGATGCCCAGCACCAGCGCCGCGAACCGCGTAAAGGCACCCGCCACGAGCAGCACCGCGCAGATCACCTCCGCAAAAATCACCAGGCTGAGGGTCGCCGGCCCGCCGATTCCGAATGGATCGGAAAATTTGGCCGCCCGATCGCCGAAACCCGTGACCTTGCCCCAACCATGGAGGGTCAGCATCGCGAGGCCGAACCAAACCCGCAACACGAGCAGGCCAAGATCCGCACTGCGCGGCAGGAAATTAAAGTGGAGGACTTTCATCAGCGCACACGCTGGAGGCCCGGGCGTGCACTTCAATCCTGCGGTCGCAGAAAGCCACCCGAAGATTCTACTGCGATTCGCGCCCTGGCCTGACGGTTAAAGTAGGCCAGCTTTCCCGCCGCTCACGCCGCGGTCTACCGCTGCCGCATAGTGAACACCCCGAAATTCGGGGAACGCCGCCGTTGGCTGCGGGGGGTGGATCCGGAACATGACGGCTGCGTCTCCCGGTGGCCGCGACTCTTCGCTCCCCACCTAGGCGGACCCCAACCCATCCCCCCATGGCCTCCAAATACGCTCCCCCTGCCCCACCGAACCGCCCGAGTTCGTCCGGACCCATCAAGACCCTTCGCCTCGGCCGAATCAAAGCGGCCGTCTGGGAAAATGGCGCCGACCAGCGGATGTTCTACAACGTCACGTTTGCCCGGACCTACATGGACGAAGCCAATAAATTTCACGATGCCGACAGCTTCGGCCGCGATGATCTCCTGCTGCTCAGCAAGCTCGCCGACCAAGCCCACACCTTCATCTGCGAGCGTACGTCAGGTCCGAGATCCGACGAGCAGGGCTGATTGGCCTGAGGCTGGCCTTTGTGCCGGTCAACTTGGCGAACTTACTGATATCCCCGCCACCTCATCTGCTGGTGCGATTGGTGCCCACTATGATGTGGTGGGCGCGGCGTTGTTTTCGCTTCAGGCGCTCAATTGGGGAAGAATCGGTCAGGCGGGCAACCGGCTCTCCCCCAGGATCAGCCGAGCATGCCCGCCTGATTTCCGAATCGGGCGACCGGCTGCTGCGGCTCTTGAGCGACATTCTCGATTTCTCGAAAATCGAAGCGGAGCAAATCGCTCTCGAAACCCACGCGTTCGAACTGCGCCCCATGCTCGCGGACACCGTATCGTTGGTGGAGTCGAAGGCCATCGCCGGCTCGGTCCGGATTATTTCGAACTACGGCACGCAGGCCGACATCTCGACCATCCGGTGTAAAGGCGGCACGGGACTCCGACTCGCGATCAGTTCCTCGCCCACCCAGATGATGGGCAGCCGGCTCGAGGTGGAAAGTGCTCGCCGTGCTGGATTCCGGGGCGTTGCCCGATGTCGTGCTGATGGATTGTCACATGCCAAATCTCGACGGCTGGGAAACCACGCGCCGGATTCCGAGCTGGGGGGCCGATCCCGCCCCTCATCGCCAGCGGGCCGCCGCCCTGCCCGTCATCGCGCTCACCGCCGCTGCACTGCCGGAGAAACGCGCCCGCTGCGTCGAAGCCGGCATGAACGACTGTCTCGCCAAGCCGGTGAAACTGGCCGAGCTCCACCGGATCCTGCGGGGCTACACCAACCGCGGGTCCCG
Organism: uncultured Opitutia bacterium; assembly: GCA_903848965.1. Taxonomy (GTDB): domain Bacteria; phylum Verrucomicrobiota; class Verrucomicrobiia; order Opitutales; family Opitutaceae; genus ER46. Next base: position 1,812 of record CAINHV010000193.1, read on the forward strand.
CTCCAGCGCGTCAACGGTCTGACTCGGACTTGTTGGTCGTCGGAAACCTGCGAAGTAGAGGCATTGAAGCTGAGTGCAGCCGACCCGAAGTCGCGGGCGCGCACGAGGCGCGCCCCTACAAATTATTGACGCGACGGGTTCCGTGTAGGGGCGGGGCTCGTCCACGCCCGAATGGCTACGGCACTTCTTGATTCCGCTCTGGTGGAGCCGGTCTTAGACCGGCGTCCGCCAGTCGAGACCGGCGCTACCCGGCCCCAAGTTCACGCGTTAAAACGGACCCGGCTCAGGCCGCGCGCCGGAGGAGCTTCAGGTAATTCCCCGGCCGCCGCACGATCGCTCGATAGGTCGTTTCGCCGGTCACAATCCTCGTCATCAGTTCGCTCATCGAAGGACCGTACCGTCGCAGCAAGCGGACCCGCAGGCGCGGACAGTCGTAGAGCACCCATGCGAGCCAGCGCGCGACGCGCAAATCTGCCAGGAGCGCCTCCTCGAGCGTGGATCGATAGGCCGCGTTGACCGCGGCGGGTTGCAGCCCGCCCGCAAGGATGGCGCGGGCCGCGAGTTGTCCGCTGAGGATTCCGCCGGTGATGCCTTCCGCCGTCACCGGATCCGCGAGCCCGGCGGCGTCGCCAACGAAGAGCACCCGCGACAAGTCGAAGAGTCCGTCCCGCGGCCGGCACGGAATCATATAACCGTGCCGCTCCTCGCGCAGCGGCTCCCCGATCCCCAGCAAGTCAAGGTAGCGCCGGTATTCCGCCGGCAGGCTCGCGGCACCCTTCCGCGTGGTCCCCACGCCGATCGAGAGGTGCCCCTGCTTGGGAAACACCCAGCCGTAGCCGGCGGGAACAGCACCGAAATCGAAGCGCGCCGACTCCAAAAATGGCGCCATCTCCCCCTCCGGCAACGTGACTTCGCATTCCAGCGCGGGCACGACCTCGCGCAGCGGCGCCCGATTCGTACGACGCGCCACGACACTGCCGACGCCGTCCGCCGCGATGACGAATCGCGCCGTGAATACCTGTTCCTCGGCGACCAGCGTGACGTACTCCGCGTCCACCCGCACATCCTGCACCGCGCAACCGGCGAACACCTGTGCCCCCGTCGCCTCGGCCGCGCACGTCAAAAGATGATCGAAACGATCCCGCATCACCATCGACACGATCGGCTGGTCCCGGACGCAGCTAAACCGGAGACTCGGCTCGTGGTGAACCAAGTCCGCGCGATTGCATTCCCGCTCAATCGCGCTTCGCACGTCCACCGGCAGCAACTGGATCGCCCGTCGGAGGACACCGCCCCCGCAGGTCTTGTAGCGGGGCAAACGGGATTTCTCGATGATTCCAATCCTCAATCCCCGCCCACCCAGTGCCAGCGCGGCCGCCGCTCCGGCCGGACCGGCGCCCACGATCGCGACATCGAGCGTGATCGGCGGGGAGGTAGGCAGGGCGGGGACGTTCATCGCAATCTGGGAGGAGCCGGCGGGTGGTGGGTGGCACCGCCATTCGCCGCGCCTGCTCAGGCGAGCCACAGCCAGGCCACCCCGACCCCGATCGTCGCACCGAGCACCGCGCCGACCCGCCAGCGCAGGCCCGGCGATCCGAGGGTGATCGCCATCCCGGTTTTCAGCAGCGTGTTGCTGATCGCCGCCACGACGATTGCCTGCAGGCCCAGCCTCGTGCCCGCGGCTGCGGTTCCGTGGTCGGCGGCGATCGAAAGCGAAATCGCATCCATGTCGGTCAACCCGGAAACGAAACTCAACGGCAGCAGGCCGGCGGTCCAGCCCTGTTCGCCAATGACCCGAACCCCAAACGCGATGGCCGCATAGAGGAGGCCAAACTTGATCGCGATGCCCAGGCTGAGCGGATTGCCCAGCGCCGGCGAGGAGACCCGTGACGTCTCCCGCTGGCCCCGGAACCAGACGATGCCCGCGTACGCCAGGCCCGGAATCGCCATCAGGGCGAAGGGGACGGCCAGCGCGACGGCAAACTCCCGATTGAGCAGGCTCGTGGCCAGCAGGACCCGCGGCAGCATGACCGTGCACGCGGCAGCCACCGCGACCGCATACGATTCGGACATATGGGGTTCCTCGCGGCTGCGCCGGCTGAACGCGAGCGTCGTGGCTGTGCTGGACGCAAGCCCGCCCAGAAAACCCATCAGGAGAATGCCCGCCTGCGCCCCGATGAGCCGGATGGCCAGGTAACCCGCGAAGCCGAGGCCCGAGATCAGGACGACCATCAGCCAGGTCGAAAAGGGATTGAAGGCCCCAAAGGGCCCCAGGTCCCGATCGGGCACGAGGGGAAGAATGACGCCCGAGATCGCCACAAACTGCAGCGTGGCCCGGATGTCTTCATTCGTGATGCCGCGCGTCCATTCGTGAATCCGCTGCTTCAGCCCAAACATGACCATCGTCGTGGCACCGATCAGGATCGCGGACTTGGTTTCGCCCCAGAAGATCAGGGCGCCGCAAAAGATCGTGAGCAACGCTCCCGCAAAGGAGGTGCTTCCCGGCGGACGCTTCTCCTCTACATTGACCGTCAGTGCGATCAGGTGGGCCGCGACCAGTACCAGCACCGCCGGAAGCGCATACGGTGTATGGGACTGACTGGCATAGGCGCCCAGGCAACCGAGGAGGGCCCAAAACGTGTGCGTCCGCACCCCCGCAAAGTCCCCGGGTTCGCGCTCCGTCTGTTCACCCCATTGCCGAATCAGGCCAATCAGTGCCCCGAGGCCAGCGCTGGCCACGAGGTGCAGAATGAGTTGAGGCGTGGGCTCAGACATTGGACGTGAACCCAAATCCTGCCGGTTTCCCGCGGGCCGGTCGAGCTTCCTTGGCCGATCTTCGGCGTGCGGGCCGGCCGTCGGGAGGTAGCCCTGCGCGTGAGCGCAGGGACCACTGTGCCGGCACCGTCCGAAATTGTCCTGCGGCTCAAGCCGCGGGCTACATGGGCAAAATGTCTCGAAACGCGGTTGCACGGCATACTGGCGCGTGCCTTGCTCAAAGAACCTTTGCGCCGTCACGAGCGTACCGATTTCCGCATGGCCAGCACCTCCACACTTCCCGTCTCCACCGAGTCTGACGATCAGCTCATTGCCTACCTGAATCTGAAGTTGCGGGAGATAGGCCAGCCCGGGGTGGACCTCGGCGAAGGCAAGGGACTCGCCCCGCTCGTCGACCATTTCCTGGCGGTCAGTCGCGAGAAGGACCGGGCCCTCTCCCGCCACCTGGCGCCCGTCGATCAGCGGATCCAGAATTTTCTCTATCTGAACCTCGAGACGGGCGGCGATGTCCCGGGCATTCCGGCCACGACCCTCGTCCTCGACCGTCCCGACCTCGCCCGCGTGCTGTCCCTGCCGCCGGACGCGGACCGCCACCAAAGTGACATCCTTTCCTCGCATCGCGTCCGCCAGGGAGTGCTCCACAACCCCCGTAGCGATCGCCGCACGACGAAGGGCATCTTCCATGTCGCGGACCTCGGCATGCCGGTGCCCGACGACAAGAAAGCAGTCCCACCCGAGGTCTTCGGCCGGCTCCTCGCACGCGCCCTGAACCCGCCGCCGGAACTCCTCCGGCTGCCCTTTACCGCGACCGCTGCGGCCCCGGCCGAGTGTTTCGTCTCCCTTTACCTTCGGCCCCTGGTCTGCCCGGCGGTGCCCGGATTCACACCGGAGCGGACGATGGAAACACGCTTCTTCGTCCCCGGTGCGCTCGTCGCCAATCTTGATTTCATCGAGCGTATCTTCGGCAACGCCGGCGATCCGCACCTCCCTGAGAACGATGCCGCGCTCGATCCCGAGCATTGGACCGGGCACACCGGCTGCGTCGTCCTCGCCCCGCATCTCAACACCATCACGAAGCGTGACCTCGGCCTGCCCCGCTGGGAGGACGCGACGCCCCGGCAGCAGCGCGATGGCATGTGCTGGCGCGAACCGGGCGAACTCTACAACGACGGCTCGGCGTTCAAGCTGACGGCCCGCGACGCCAGTGGTACCATCGTCACGTTCATTTCCGACAATTACTTCGGGTACTGCAAAAAGGAGGTGAAGGCCCAAATCAGCTTCGCTTCCAACCTCCTCGGCCAATGCGAAGAGGAACATGCCGGCGGTGCGATCGTCTTCCCGAGCTACGACCTCGGCGAGGACTTCCAACTGAGCAAGCATCTGGCGATCGTCGATCACACCTTCGAGGAGGCGCTTGAACAACTGGGTTCGCGGGCCCTCCCCCAGCCCGGCGGCTGGGCCCTGGATCGAAATTACCCGGACATCAGCTACGTCCCGGAACAGTCGTCTTTCGATCTGCGCGCGCAGACGATCACCTGGAGCGACGCGATCAACACCGCGCACACCATCAAGCTCCTGCCCGGTCACACCTACGTCCTGCCATCGGGCTACAAGATCGAGATGGTCAAGCCCGACGAGGGCCGGCGCTGGCGGCTTCGCGGCACCACCGCCGAGGGCGTCCTCTGCCACAAGCCGTGCACCGTTTCCGGCGGCGGGAAATCCGAGATCTCCAAGTCGATCGCGGACGCGATGTTCACCGGTCCGAATTTTGTCAGCGAGCTCGCCGCCGACTTCGCCTTTGTCGACTCGATCCTCTCGCGCGAATACGGCCAGCGGTTCGCCGATCGGGTGCGGAACCGGCCGAAGGGTCGCCTGCTGCTCAGTCCCGAACGCTCCCTCGGCTCCGTGGTCAAACTGCTGAGCCGCACCCCGGACTACACCGAGGAGTACAATGCGTGGCTCGACACGATTCCGCGCTACATCCTGGACATCATTCTCCTCATCAAGCGCTACTACAAACCCGAGTGGGGCGACAACTGGCGGGAGCACTTCAGCGTCGACACGATCAACGGGCGGCCCGGCAACGAGCTGAAATATCACCGGCAGAAGGTGCTCACCCACTTCCTGCGCGTCGGATTCACCCCGGACGGCGGCTGGCGCACGTTCAGCCTGCGCAAGGATTTCCTGCCGGCGGTGAAGATCCAGGTCGAGGACGACATCACCGCATCCGTCGTCGTGCCCGGCCGCGGGCTGGTCGGACTCCCGGCGTGGGCCGCCAATGTGCCCTCCCTCAAGTTCGTCCAGAACTGCGAGACCTCGCTCTTCCAGCGGCCTGACGAGGCGATTGTCCGGGGTTACGACAAACGGACCGAGCGCGACTTTTCCCGGCCGGGTAATTTCTTCTCGAACTACGAGCCGCTCACCCGCGAGGCCGCGCACACCGTCGTCGAGGACGCGATCGGCTTCGATTCGTTCACCGAGCCGATTCGCGCGATCTTCGAGGAATTCATTCACGCCGGCCGGCCCGACTTCCTCGCCTCCCCTGCCCACCCGCGCATCGTCGAGGGCAAGCCGTCGAAGAATCCGCGTTACCTGCAGAAGCGACCCGATCTCGAGGATCCCCGCACCACCTATCTCGCCCATGTCGGCGCCCGGCTCTACCGCCGCATCAGCGCCGACGATCCGGTGCGGTTCCCCGTGGGCGCCGTACTCGCGGGTCGCCGCCTGAACCCGCCCGAGCCCGGCATGCGCCCGCTCTGCGTGTATGGCCCGCTCCACTACCAGGAGTTTCCCGAGGCGTTCATGGATTTCATCGCCAGCGTCACCGGCAAGTCGCCGTCGACCACCGGCGCCGGCTCCGAGGGCGCCCTGACCAAGTCGCCGTTCAACGCGATGCCGCCGATCCACGACCTCAACGCAGCGCTCGTCTCGTACGTCCTGACCGATCTCGCCGTCTTCTCGTCGGCCGCCGGCTGGCTCGGACCACGCTATCGCGTCGACCACGACATCAGCCTGCTAATTCCCGAGATCTGGGCGCGCATGAGCGCAGAGGAACGCTCCCCCCGCTACCTGATCGACCATGGGTATCTGGAACGCTGCAACGACTGGCAGCACGAGGGCCGCACCGTGCTCGCGAGCCGGATCGGCTGGCGCATCACCCCGCGCTTCGTCCAGTCGTTCTGCGGCCGCGTCCTCGGCAATCCCAGCACGCTGTTCGATGAGGAATTGCTTCGGCCCGAGTTGCAGGATCGCGCCGTCTTCGCCGACGGCATCGACAACATCGTCCAGGCCATGAGCGCGGCCGCCACCAGCTATTTCTCGGACGGCTCGATCGAGCGCGCCGTGCCACCGCTCCAGGCGCTCCTCCACATCATGCGCGATGGCACCTGGCAGGGACACGATGCCGCCTCGCCCGCGTTCCGGCAGCTTTTCACCCGCGAGAGCGTCGTCGGTAGCGACTGGTACCAGGCCCGGCTGGCCGCGCAACAGCGCCGCGACGTCGCGCACTGGCAGCGCCAGACCCAGTATCTTGAGAAGGTCGTCGCGCGCCCAAACTACGCCGATGTCGTGACGAAGCTCGGCCTGCGGGAGCGACTGGCCACGGTGCGCTTCGCCGCCGGCACCGCGAGGGCGGCCGATTATCCGGCCAGTTTGGTCGGCACGCTGGGCGTCGATCCGGCGCTCGCACCGTAGCAACCTGTCGGGCTTCGCCCGCAGGCTGCTAAACCAATGGCTGCGCCATTGGGCGGAGGGGGGAACGAAGTTTTCCAGAAGCTTGCGGGCGACGTCCGACACTCTCCCGCGATTCATGGGTCTCCCGACCCATGAATCGCGTTCGAACCGCGTTGCCAGCCTTCC
>CAINHV010000194.1 GCA_903848965.1 uncultured Opitutia bacterium
ATTCAGCATTGGGGGGGGGAGGGGGAGGAAACCGTACAGGGCGATGGCTGGTTGAATCAAACGCATTCGCGGCTTGGCCCTTGGACGCAGGTCTCCGACGGAAATTTCATTTCCGCTCGTGCTGCGACGAAGTCCGTCCTGCGACACGCCGCTGCGCGCCCCACCTGACTCGTTTCTCCCGCTTGGACCGGCGGCGCCCGACGGCGGGCGCCCCAATCAACCCACCGTTTACTTCTCCTCGTTGCGCCGCGCCGCCTCGGCCGCCTTCTCCTCGAACGTCACCTTGCGGCGACGGAAATCGCGATGGCCGTTCTCTTGGGCCACCTTGAGCGCCTGGAGAGCCGCGGCCGCCTCTTCATTTTTGCCCGCCTTCAAGGCCGCCTCGAGTTTACCGATCTCATCGACGAACGCCTTCATCGCCGACTGATACTCACTGATGAACTTGGCCTGCTCCGCGGCGGGCACGTCGGCTTTGCGCTTGGGATCCATCTTCGTCGCGGCGATGGCGTGCTCACGAATAATCCCGGCCTGCTTCAACGAATCCGCATTCTTCGCCGGGTCCTTGATTTGGCGACCCAGCTTCCGGTACGCGGCGTTGATCTCTTCCATCTGGTCCTCCATCGGCGTGTGCTTCCCCTGCGCCGAGAAGCCGGGAACGGAAGCAATAACGAGAAAAAGAGCGAAGGAGAGCAGGCGATATTTCATGGTGTTTAAGGGGAGCAGGGTGTTCCCGCCCGGGTATTCGACGAACGTTTGCGACTGAAAATTCACCGTCGTTCTTGGGGCTCTGTCTGGGACGCGCCAATCACGAACGGCTTGGAAAATGCCGTGGCCTTTCCGCATTACGTACTCCGTTACGCGGAGTGGCGACGCAAGCCTACTCCACGCGCCCGGCGGCCACGCGCGGATCGAGGGCCGCGATCACGGCGCTCACCGACTGCTGGTTGAAGCCTTTGAAGCCGCCGCGCCGCTGCAGGTTCTCGAGGTGGCTTCCGATCACCCCCTCGCGCCCGAAGAACTCGGCCTGCTCCGCGGTGATCAACCCGGCCTCAAACAGGGCGGCAATCCGCGCCGGCCGGACCCGCCAGCCCTCCCCTCCGTGAAGGCCTGCCGGAGAAAATCAAAGTCCGAGAAAGGGTTCATCAGGTTAACGCCTTCCACCGCCAGTTGCTTTTTGAGTCGGACGAAATCGAACCGCGCCTCGAGGGGGCGCATGCCCGCCTGCAGAAAACTCTCCCCATGCAACCCGCACCAGAGGCCCACCGTGCCGAGCGTCGGCGCCGGCGGCAGGGGCTGCGTCGAGAAGTCGATTGCCGGTCTCGTCCTGCATCCGGGCCGCCAGGCGCCGCGCGAAACTGTTCCTCGAGAGGAACGCCTCGACGCAAGTCGCGAGGAGGTGCTCGGCTTCGTGGCAGACCGGCCAGTCGAATTCCGGCGACGTGGACTCCGCCGCGGGCGCGGCATTCCGTTTGGCCATGGCTTTTGGCGCCCCGCACGGGGCCGCGGTTCCCCGCGCGAATGAAGAGAAAACGCCGCGTCCTTTACGCCTCCCTTTCCGCGATCCATGCTTCCGTCATGTCCGACGCCCCTGATCCGCCGCGGAAATACTACGGATTCAAGGCCCCGGAATTCGAGCGCGCCAATCCGTCGCCGCCTCCCTTGCCCGCCTTAGGGCCGACACCTGTCGACTCCGGACCGACGGAACCGGATTCGGGCCGGATCGACGTCCGGACCCTCGCCCACGAGGCCAACGCCGGTCTCCGTCCCCTGGGTCAGCATCGACCGAGCAACCGTCCCAATGAGGTACACGCGATCCTCCGCGGGAATCTCGACCGCGCGAATTCCGCCGGTCTCAACGAGGTCAACTCGCGCCCGCGTCGGTCCCGACGACGGCGCGATTATCTCATCACCATGCTCCTGGCCAACGCGCTCCTAGTCGCGGGCGCCTTCATCATGCCGGTCTTCGGAATCGCGGGCCTGATTCTCTTCAACCTGGGCTACACTTGGATCGTGTGGGTCGTGATGGACGACTACTGAGCCCGGCGACCCCACAGTTCCCACATCAACACGGCGGCCGCGACGGAGACATTGAGCGACTCGACCTGGCCGCGGCCGGGAATCGTCACCAGGCGCGTGCAGGCCGCCGCCACTTCGGGACTGAGCCCATGCTCCTCGTTGCCGAGGACCAGCGCGATCGGCTGATTCGCCGAACCCGCCTCCGGCCGCCCGCCGCGCGTGGCAGCGCCAATGACCACGTAACCGGCCGCGCCCAGGTCCCGGGCGAACCGGGCCAGCTGCGCGACGCGAAAAATTTCGACCGCCTCCATGCCGCCCTCGGCCACGCGATAGGTGGCCTCACCCGGCCTCGCCGCCTCCGCGTGCTCGGCGAGCACCAGCCGGGAGATCCCGAAAAAGCCTGCCGTGCGCGCAATCGCGCCGAGGTTGTGCGCGTTCCCGATCCGATCGAGCAGGAGTAAAGGCGCGCGTTGCTCCGCCCAGGTCCGCACCTCGGCCGGCAGCGGAGCGCGCCAGGCTGGCGCGGACACCACCGCGACAATGCCACCGTGATGCAACGTACCCGCAACCTTCTCGAGCTCGGCGGGCTCCACGCAGCGATAGACTTTCTTGGCCGCCGCGAGCGCCTTGCACATCGCGCCAATCTTCCGGCCGGTGGGGAGATCGAAAAACAGCCGCTGAATCGAGGCCGGCTCCCGCGCAAACCGCGCCCGCACCGCTGCCAGTCCGCAAATTTTTAGCTCGGCGCCCTTCATGCGGCGCATTCCCCGATCAGGGTCAGTTCCTCGCGATCATGATAGAGGTGCCGAATCGTGGTTCCAGGCGCGCACCGCGTCAGCGGAGACTCCGGGGCGCGCAGCTCAGCCAGCAGCGCGATCGCATCCACGCGGCCAAACTTCAGGTTCACCACGAACCGGCGGCACCAGCGCTGCGTCAGCCAGGGTTCGACGATGTGCTGGAGTACGTGATGGGGCTCCTCGACCAGGTCGCAAAAGAGCCAGTCGAAGGTTTCGCCCGCCGCCGGCCTGCCGTCCGAAGCCATGGCGAAGGCGGGGCGAAACCTAAAGGCATCGCTGCAGCGATGCTCAATCAGGGGGTGGTTCAGGGCACCGCCTTTCAGGGGGCCGTTGTCCAGGGCCAGCACCCGCGCGCCGCGCTTCGCCGCGCTGTAGCTCCAGCCACCGGGCGCCGCTCCCAGATCGCACACCGTCTCCCCCGGCTGCGGCTCGCGACCCAGCACCTGAAACGCCTCCTCCACCTTGAGATAACTCCGGGAAGGCGCGAGTTCGTCGTCGGCCATCCGGCGCTGCCCGTGCGCCCGCGCCTCCCGTGCGACCAAAGCCCGGTTGAAATCGACAAAGAACACAAAAAGCCCGCGAACCCGCCCCGGCCCTCGCGGCAGCTCGGGCACGCTCAACCGCGCCACGCGCGACAGCCGCTTCTTCAACAACTCGTCGAAGGCCGCCTCCACCGCGCTGATCCGGCGTCCGAGACCGACCAGCTCCGCCGGACCCTGCCAGAGATTCGGCCATGCTTGTTCGATTCGTTCGCCCCGGAGACTCGCGAGAAAAAAGTCCCCGACCTGTTTCGCGAGGGCATTCACCGAGTCGCCCCGAATCTCGATCGGCTCAAAGAGGGCGAGGTGCGTGAAGGCGCTCCCCGGCACATCGACGTCGGTCTGCGCCCAGCCCGGCCCCTGCGCCGCGACCACGCCGCGATGGAGCTCGGTCACTTCGCGCGCGAGCAGCGCTTCAAATCCCGGCTGACAGATGAGCAACACGTTCGCGAACGTGCCGCGCCCGCGGGAGGCCGCCACAAAAAACGCACCGCCCTCGCACTGCTAGAGCCGGTGCAGGTGAAAACCGCCGTCGACGTCGAACACCGCCCCGGTGGAAAACGGAAAACGATCCTCCAGGATCGCCCGTACGGCGCGTCCCACATCGGACGGCTGGCCCCAGCGCCGGATGGGCGTGATGCCCTGCTCGAGGATCAGGCGATCGTACTTCTCCTTCACCCCCGCCGTCATATCGGTCGCAATCACGCCGGGCCGAATCTCGTACACATTGATTCCATCCTGGCCCAGCCGATCGGCGAACAGCTTCGTCATCATCGCGAGCCCCGCCTTCACCATGCAGTAATCGCCGCGATTGATCGAAGCGGTGTACGCGGAGATCGAGGTGATGTTCACGATCCGGCCGCGAAATCCTTCGCCGTCCGGAGCCTGGCCGATCATCTGCCGCGCCACGGCCTGCGACAGGAAGAACGGCCCCTTGAGGTTGATCGCGAAGAGCCGATCGAAGCTCTCCTCGCCCGCCTCCAGCAGGTCGGCGCGCACCGCCGGCGCCACCCCGGCGTTGTTGACGAGCAGATCGATGCGCCCGAACTGCGCGACGGATTCGCGCACCAGCCGCTCGCGATCCGCGGCCACCGCGACATCGCCCTGCACGGTAAAGCCGTCTCCGCCCACGGCCCTGACCTGCGCCAGCGTCTCGGCCGCCGCGGCGGCGTTGCCCGCGTAGTTAATCGCGATGCGTCCACCCATCCGCGCGAGTTCGAGCGCAATGCCCCGGCCAATCCCGCGCGACGCACCCGTGACAAGAGCAGTCTTCGTAGCCATGTGCCTTGAGGAGAAGTCAGGCGGAACGCACGACGCCAGACAAAATACCCGGTGAACCGACCCGGACCTACGCGGTCCATCCGCGCCAACTCAAGTCAGCCGCGCCACCTGCAACGCGGCGCACACCGCCCGGATGACCGAGTGGCGCCTGCATCACCCGTCAGCTCCTGGGCGTCGTGCCGTGCCCGGCCGCGATACCGGCCACAGAAATTCGATCGCCCTCGAGCGCGAAGCCGCCGTCGAAAGGATTCGTGGCCAGAAAGAGCGGCGTATCGAGGTCCGCATAGCCGAAGCCACCGTGGCCCGCGGCAAAACACGCGGAGGTGGTCATCGCCAGCAGCGACTCCACGTTGCCCCCGATCATCAGGCCGAGGCCCTCGGCCCGGGCGACCCCCACGATGTCACTCGCGACAGCCAGCCCGGCCTTCATCAATTTAATGTTCACCACCTGCGCCGCGCCCACCTGCGCGATCCGGCGCGCATCCTCGGCGGTGACGACGCTTTCGTCCGCGGCCACTTTCCAACCCGACTCGCGATGCAGGTCCCGCATGCCCTCGAGATCGGCCTTCGGGAGCCACTGCTCGAGCAAAAGCGGCTCCACCCCGAGCGCCTTGATTCCCCGGACCAGCTCTTTCGCGGCCGCCCGGTCGACGCCGGCGTTGCCGTCGAGGATCAGCGGTGAGTCGGGCGCCGCTTCGTGAATGGCGGCGAGTCGTGCCAGATCGCGGGCCGGGCCGCCGGGGCCGCCGACTTTGACTTTGAGGATGCGAATGTTTCGCGCCCGGATTGCCCGTGCGTCCGCCGCGGCCTGCTCGGCGGTGCCGGTCGTCACCGTCATGTCCGTCGTCAGCTCGGTACCCGCGCCGCCGAAGAACTTCGTCAGCGAAATTCCGTCGTGGCGCGTCAGCGCATCGAGCACGGCCGTCTCAAATGCGCAACGCGCCGAACCGGTCGCGGACGGACTCCGCCGGGCGAGTTCGGCGCCGAGCTCGCGCCACTGTCGCGCGTCGCGACCGACGGTCCACTCGCGCCCCGCCAACAGCGCCGCCAGGGCACCAGCCTGGGTTTCTCCATTGTAAGGTGGCAGTGGCGCCGCCTCGCCGTAGCCCACGGTGCCGTCCTCGAGCCACACTTTGAGCAACACGTTGTTCGCCGCCGACTGGACGCCCCCGGCGATGCCGAAAGGCGTGAGCAGCGGAATGTCGAGCGGAACGGCCTCGAAGCCGCGGATGCTGGTCGGAGCGGACATGCGGCCCGAGCACAAGCGGGCGACGGCGACGGAGCAAGGCCGGCCATGCGGCGCGAATGATCTAGGCCGCTTGGATCCGATTCCTGGCTTCCTGGCTTCAGGCTCAAAGTCCGGCTCGAACAATCCGCGGACCATCACGCCAAAGTCCCGTCTCGACTCTCCTCCACTCCTCTCGATCTTCCCTCGGATCGTCGCTCTCCCCTTCATGGCCAAATCGAAAACCGTTCTTCTCGTCGCCAATGGCGACCTCCGCCAATCCGCCAACGAAGTCTGCTGGCCCGCCCAGCAGGCGATGGAAAAAGCTCTCGCCGCCGCCGTGGCGAAGCTGGGTTACAAGCTCGTCCGGGCCCATCCCTACAAGCCGGCGCAGAAGCACGGCTTCATCTCCTCTCAGAAGGAAGGCATGGCGGTCTTCGCCGGAATCGATCCGCGCACGCCAGTGATCGTGGCAGAGGCGGTCTGGCAGTATTCGCACCACCTGCTGGCCGGGCTGATCTCGCAGCAGGCTCCGATTCTCACCGTAGCCAACTGGAGCGGCCGCTGGCCCGGACTCGTCGGCATGCTCAATCTCAACGGCTCGCTCACCAAGGCCGGTGTTAAATACTCCACTCTCTGGAGCGAAAAATTCGAGGATGAGTTCTTCCTGACCGGTCTCGCCGCGTGGCTGAAAACCGGCGCCATTCAACACCCCACGCCGCACGCCCGGACCTTCGCCCGCGCGAAGGTCCCCACGAAAGCCACCGCGATCGCGAAGCGCATCGCCTCGGATTTGCGCCGGCGCAAATCCATCATGGGCGTGTTCGACGAGGGCTGCATGGGCATGTTCAACGCCATCATTCCGGATGAGCTGCTGTTCCAGACCGGTGTATACAAGGAACGCCTCTCGCAGTCCGCTTTGTACTACGCCGCCACCCAGGTCAGCGACGCGGAGGCCGCCGCCGTTTTTGCGTGGCTGAAAAAGAAGGGCATGCGCTTTCACCTCGGCACCGACGAGGCCACGGAGCTCACCGAGGCCCAGGTGCTGCAGCAGTGCAAAACCTACGTCGCCGCGCTGCGGATCGCCGACGAGTTCGGCTGCGAGGCGATCGGCATCCAATACCAGCAGGGACTAAAGGACCTCCTCCCCGCGAGCGATCTCGTCGAGGGCATCCTGAACAACAGCGATCGCCCACCGGTAAAAAACGCCGCCGGCAAACTCATCCGCCCCGGCCAGCCGCTCACGCACTTTAACGAGGTCGACGAATGCGCCGGCCTCGACGGCATCCTCACCCAGCGCGTGCACACCGCGCTCGGCCAGCCCGTCGAGAACACGCTACACGACCTGCGTTGGGGCGACTGGGACAAGAGCGGCACCACCGACGAATACGTGTGGGTGTTCCTGATTTCCGGGAGCGCGCCACCCGCGCATCATGTCGGCGGTTACAAGGGCACTGACTCGCTGCGCCAGCCCCCGATGTATTTCCGTCTCGGCGGCGGCACGGTTCGCGGCATCGCGAAGCCGGGCGAGATCGTCTGGAGCCGCGTCTTCGTCCAGGACGGTCGCCTCAAGATGGATCTCGGCCGAGCCAAGGTCATCACGCTGCCCGCCGCCGAAACCGAACGCCGCTGGCAGGAGACCACCATCCAGTGGCCGATCATGCATGCGGTAACTTACGGCGTGACCCGCGACCAAATGATGGCCCGCCACAAGGCGAACCATATCCAGGTCGTGTACGCCCACTCCGCCCGCGAAGCCGATCTCGCCCTCTACACCAAGGCCGCTCTCGCCGCCGAGCTCGGCCTTACCGTCAGCCTCTGCGGCACGAAGGCCGACGGAACGAAATTCTAGAACCGCCGGGCCCCGAGTTGCCCCCGCGCACTCAGTCCCTCCCAGTCCCTCCAAGTCCCTTGGGTCCTTTCCGTCCCTTCAGTCCCTTGAAGAAATAGCCGGCCCTTCGCCCGGCTTCGCCAACAACGAGGCACCATTCGCCCTTTTTTCAGGGCTTCCGCGTCGTGGCAGCCGAGGCCCTGTTTCATCGATGGATCGAGGGCGCGATGAATCGAAAGGACAGAAAGGACCCAAGGGACCCAAGGGGCCCAGCCCGCGGCAACAACGACCCGGAAAGGGACCCGGAAAGGGACAGGTCAATTGCAGGATCCGATCCGCCCGTGGAACGTCCCCCGTTGTCATCCATTAGATGACGAAGCTTCTGGCTTCGATTCACCGCCTTGATCGAGCCGGGGTTGAGCCTGAAGCCAGGAAGCTAGGAATCGGCCCAACCCACCTCCTGGCTTTCCCGTTGCGCCTGTCTTTTGCCGCTCCCCCGAATTTTCCGCCCTCCGGCGGAAAAACTAGGGTTTTTGCGGAGCAGAAACCCGCCCGAGATGCTTCGCGAGGAACGCGAGGACCGTCGGGCGCAAATCCTTGGACAGCGGCTGGCCGCGCCAGGATTCCAGATCGAAACCGTGGCCCGCGCCTTCCACGAACATCATTTCGTGCGGCACGCTATATTGGGTCAGCACGGCGGCGAGAGTCTTGGGCTGGCCCGGGTCGACTTCGGAATCGAGCGTGCCCTGCAGGATCAGCACGGGAGGCGAGGTGCGGTCGACATAGGTGACCGGCGAGGCGGCGATGAAGGCTTCGACGCTCCCCCCGTCATAGGACTGGCCCGCGCCGAAGGCTTCCATCGAATTGGCCGGCGGCCGATGCTTGCCGAGCGGCTTGCCCTGCGCATCCACCGCCTCGCGCGTGGCCAGCGCGGTCGGACCGTACAAATTGATCACGCAACGCACCGCCTGCGAAACCGCTTCGTCAGGCCGGACCACATGGCGCGGCGGATCGAATTCGGTGCGCGTCGGCGTGAAGGCAGCCATCATCGCCAGGTGCGCGCCGGCTGACGCGCCCCCGACGCCGATCCGTTCCGGATCGATCCCATATTCCGCGGCATGCGCCCGGAGGAATCGAATCGCGCTCTTCACGTCCCGGACGTTTTGCGGCCAGGCCGAAGCCCCAATCCGATAATTGATGCTGGCCGTCACGTAGCCGGCCTCGGCCAGCGTGGCGCAGATTTCCTTCGCGCTCCCCTCGGCCTTGTCGCCACGCATCCAGCCACCCCCGTGTACCCACACGACCGCGGGCGACAGGGCGCCGGCCGCGCGTTGCACAGGCACGTAGAGGTCCAATTTTTCCGCGCGGTCCGTCGGCAGGTAGGCCACATCGCTGGTCACTCGATGGGCCGGATCGGCGGCGCGCAAGATGGCGCCAACCGTGAAAGAGAGGAGTAAAGGCAGGAGGAGTCGGGGGGCTTTCATGGGGGAAATTCAACTGAGGTGGAGGGCCGAGCTCCGTCGAGGCCGTAATCTCATTCACTCTCTTCGGGCTCGGCGGAGCTCGGCCCTCCAAAGGGGTTCCGATGTTTCAGATCGGAACTTCCTCCTGCAGCCGGCCGCCGTCCACGCTGAAATGGCGGAAGACCAGCGCCGCGACTTCGATTGGTCCTTTGGAGCCCATGTCCGGCGCGCGGGCCGCAATTGAGATTGTTAGGCTTCCATCGCGTGGCCAGCGTCGCGGTAAGATGACCCCTATCTCCCGTCGTGCCGCCCTGCAGCAACTCACTCTTGGCGCAGTCGCGGCTGGCGCCGCGGTCGCCCTGCCGTCCCCTCTCGCCGCCGCCCAGCCGGCGACCGCTCCGTCCGCCCGCGTCGGCCGCGTCCGCCAATCGGTTTGCCGCTGGTGTTTCTCCAAGATCACCCTCCCCGACCTGTGCGTGGCCGCGAAAAAAATGGGACTGCAGTCGATCGAGCTGCTCCAGCCCTCCGAGTTTGCCGTCGTCAAGCAGCACGACCTCACCTGCGCGCTGGTCTCCAATCCGATCGTGGACTTCGGCGCGATCAAGGTCGGCCCGATCGCGAAGTCGTGGAATCGCCGCGAATACCACGACACGCTCGTGCCGGCCTATGAGAACCATATCCGGCTCACGGCCGAGGCCGGTTACCCCAACCTGATCTGCTTCTCCGGCAATCGCGACGGGATGTCCGACGAGGAGGGACTCGAGAACTGCGCGGTCGGGCTCCGCCGGATCATGCCGCTGGCCGAGAAGCTCGGTGTCACGATTTGCATGGAGCTGCTCAACAGCCGCGTGAACCACAAGGACTACATGTGCGATCGCACCGCGTGGGGCGCCGAGCTCTGCCGCCGCGTAAAGTCGGAGCGGATGAAGCTGCTCTACGACATTTACCACATGCAGATCATGGAGGGCGATGTCATCGCCACCATCCGCGCCAACCACCAATACATCGGCCACTATCACACGGCCGGCGTGCCCGGGCGGGCCAACATCGACGACACCCAGGAGCTTTTCTACCCGGCGATCATTCGCGCGATCATGGACACCGGCTACCGTGGATTCCTCGGCCAGGAATTCATTCCGAAGACGCCCGATGCGCTCGCGGTCCTCGAGCAGGGCGTGCGGATCTGCGACGTGTGAGGAGTGGCACGGGTCTCCTGACCCGTGAAGACGGGAATGATTTTTTGAAGGGTGTTCATGGGTCGGGAGACCCATGCCACCAAGGGGCGACCCTCGTGCGCGCCCAAATCGAACCTCACACGAAGAACCGTACGCAAAACTGCCCGAACAGCGCGCCGACGATCGTCATCGAGAACCCCCAGATGAGCAGCCGGCGGAAGAGGAGGCGCGCATTCTCGGACGCCGGCAGCGCCGCGACGCACAGGGCGCCGGTAGTCGAGAGCGGCGAGACATCCACGATGGCCGCGCCGACATTGATGCTCAGCGCGATTTGCAGTGGGTCACCGCCACCCAGTTTCTCGACGAGGCCGGGCACCGTGGGCAGGAAGGCCGGGTAAACCACCCCCGAAGTTGAGCTGTAGGTGGAGATGATCCCCGTGACGAACGCCATCATGCCATTGGCCGTCCCGGGAGTGGTAATCTTGGCGAGCAGCGTGGTGAACAGATCCATGCCCCCGGTCTTCTCCAGCACACCGACCATCACGCTCACACCGCAGACCATCACGATCACCGCCCAAGGGATCGAGGCCACCGCCGGCGCATCCTCCACCGCCCCAGCCAGGATGAGCACGGTCGCGGCGGTGAAACCGGCGAGCCCGGGGTTCATCTTGAAGCCGACCACGCCAATCACCCAGAGCACCAGCAACACCACTGTCAGCCAGTGCTGCCGAGTCAGCGGGACCTCCGCGACGGACGAGGGGTCGGCCCGCGGAGCCCGGAGCAGCTTGAGTCCGCCAAAGAGGAAATAAGCCCCGGCCGCCACGAGGACGTGCGCGACGCAGTTGGTGGCGAAGACCTGCCCCGCGTCGTACGGGATGCCGGCC
Source organism: uncultured Opitutia bacterium (assembly GCA_903848965.1). Lineage (GTDB taxonomy): Bacteria > Verrucomicrobiota > Verrucomicrobiia > Opitutales > Opitutaceae > ER46. The sequence continues at coordinate 11,212 of CAINHV010000194.1, forward strand.
TTAACCATGCTGTTCTGCACAATCGCGCCCACGGCGCTGAACGGCGACAGGTTGCCCGCATTCGCGCCGTTGCCGACCATCAGCGCCATCAGGAACACCGGCACCCGCGCGGAAACGCCGACGGCCATCGCGAGCGGTGCCACCAGCGCCGAGGCCGCGATGATCCCGGGGCCCACGCCCGCCACGACGGCGGTGAGCAGAAAGAACACGATCGGCAGCAGCGCGGTGTTGCCGCCACAGGCGCGCACCGCCCGGCGGGTCAGCGCCTCCAGCGTCCCGTTGTGCTGGGCGATCCCGAAGAGCAGCGTCACTCCG
>CAINHV010000195.1 GCA_903848965.1 uncultured Opitutia bacterium
AGTCCGACCCGAGCACCGCGGCGGCGCGGCGAGTGAGGGCAAAGAGCAGGTTGACGCCGATCGAGAAATTGCCCGCCCAGACGCACGGCACCCGCGCGGCAAGAGCGAGCAGCGCCTTCTTCTCGTCGGCGCCGTGTCCCGTCGTGCCGAGTACTACGGCCTTCCGCTGGGCGACCGCCGTCTCGAGTAGGGCCCTGGTGCCGCCGGGAGCGCTGAAGTCGACGACGACGTCGCAGCGCGCGAGGCCGGCGGCGAGATCATCGCCCGCGTCGGTGGACGCTCCGACGTTCAGTGAAAGCTCGTGGGCTGCCGTCGTCAGCGCCTGGCCCATCCGGCCCTTGGCGCCATTGATCGCAATTGTGAGAGGCATCGCGCGGCTTCAGTCGAGTTGGGCAAGAACCAGCTCGAGCGCCTTCGTACTGGCTGCGCTCATCCCGCAGAGGGGGAGCCGGACCTCGGCCGAACCGATGATGCCGGCGCGCACGAGGGCGACCTTGATCGGTACGGGATTGGGTTCGATGAACAGCGTCTTGAAAGCCGGATACAGCCGGCGGTGGATCCGGCCAGCGGCGGTGAAATCGTTGGCGAGCGCCAACCGAACCATCTTGGCAATCTCGCGGACGTAGAGATTCGATGCCACGCTGATTACGCCTTCGGCCCCCACGGCCATGAAGGGCAGGGTGAGGGAGTCGTCGCCGCTCAGCACGGTGACGTCGCGGCCCAGCGCCTGTTTGATTTGGTCCACCCGATCGACGCTCCCGCCCGCTTCCTTGATCCAGGCGACATGCGGAAACTTGGCGCGCAGTCGTGCGATGACGGGCACGCCAATCTCCACCCCACAGCGGCCGGGAATCGAATAGAGAATGATCGGCCGATCCGTCGCCTCGGCGATCGCGGCAAAATGCTGAAACAGGCCTTCCTGACTCGGCTTGTTGTAGTAAGGCGCGACCAGCAGCATCGCATCGGCCCCGGCCTCGTGGGCGAGCTGGGTCAGCTCCACCGCCTCATGCGTCGAGTTGGATCCGGTGCCGGCAATGACCGGGACCCGGCCGCGGGCTTCCGCGATCACGAACCGGATCACATCCATGTGTTCCTCGTGGCTCAGGGTGGGTGACTCGCCGGTCGTGCCCATTGGCACGAGCCCATTGATGCCTCCCTTGATCTGGTGCGCGACGAGTTTTTTCAAATCATCGTAGGCAATCCGCGATTGGCGGAAGGGAGTGGCGAGCGCGGTGATCGTGCCAGTGAGCGGGCGGAATTTCATGAATTTTACCAATGAAGCCTTGCTGAACACAGCAGGGCGAATTACGGAATCCGCAACGCTTTTCTACCCGCGACCCTCATGTCTACCGTCTCAGCCGCCACGGAAATGATCAACGATCTGCTCAAGCTCGCTGTCGACAGCGGCGCCAGCGACGTGATCATTAAGTCGAACAAACCCGGCTACGTGCGGCTCGCCGGCAAGCTGAAGCCGGTGGACATGGATCCCATCACGTGTCCCGAGGCCCAAGCCTTCGTCGACGAGAACGTGCCGAGGGTTTTCAAGGCGCGCTGGAATGACGAGGGGCAGGTCGACTTTGCCTATTCGTTCGAGGGCATCGGTCGCTTTCGCGTGAATGCCTTTCACCAGCGCGGGCTCGTGAGCATCGTCATGCGGCACATTAAGAGCACGGTGCCGAACTTCGAACAACTCGGACTCGGAACGACGGCGGACGCGTTGATCAAGCTCGTCCAGGCCAAGGACGGGATTCTGCTCGTCTGCGGCGCCACGGGTTCGGGCAAGAGTTCGACGATGGCGGCGATGATGAACTGGGTGAACCAGAATCAGGACAAGCACATCGTCACGATCGAGGACCCGATCGAGTACACCTTCCAGGACGACAAGTCGCTTTTCCAGCAGCGCGAAATCGGCCTCGACGTGCCCAACTTCGAATTAGCGATCAAGGCCGTCCTGCGGCAGAATCCCGACATCATCCTGATCGGCGAGATGCGCGATCGCGAAACATTCGAGACGGCGATTTCCGCGGCCGAGACGGGGCACCTGGTCTTCTCGACGATGCACGCCGCGACCGTGGCCCAATCGTTGACGCGACTCTTCGAGTTTTTTCCGGCGGAGGAAGTAGTGCAGGCTCGCCGCGCGATCTCGGGTTCGCTCCGGGGCTTCGTCTGTCAGAAGCTCATCCCGACGATCGAGGGCAACAGCCGCCAGCCCGTGAACGAGATCCTGACTGCGGATGCGACCGTGAAGAATCTAATCCTCGAGGGCCAGAACGAGAAAATCCAAAGCATCCTCGAGAGCAGCAGCGACTCGGCGAGTTTCTCGTTTAACAAGGACATCTACCGGCTGATCAAGGCCGGCCGCATCAGCAAGTCGGACGGCCTGAAGTTCTCGCCGAACCCGCAGCAGTTGGAGATGAACCTCAAGGGCATCTTCATTAAGTCCTGATTCAACCCCGGTTGTTTTTCGTGCGCGGCCTCCTCGTCATTTCGATCGGCCTGCTCGGAGGTACGACGGTCACTAGGGGGGCCGATGCCACGGCACCGGTGGACGATTCGATTTCGGCGGCCAAGCGGGATTTCGAATCATTGAAGGCCATCCGGGAGCACGCGCTGCATCCCCCGGGCGATCGGCCGCGGCTGTCGTTGCCAGAAATGCAGACGAGCACGCCGCAGCCGCCGGTGCTGCCGGCGGAGGTGGAGAAGGCCGCGAAAGCGAAGCGCCGGTCCGGCAATTGGCTGATCGAGGAGATGGAAAAGGGGGCTGAGGACGCGAAGAACAAGGGCGAGGGTCGACGGTCCTCGAAGCCAGCGGCGCAGTTGGAGACCTGGCTGGAAAAGGAAAGCGCCGCGGAGAAGCGAGAATTCAACCTCGTGTCCGAGAAGAAGACGCCGGCGCCGGAGCATGAGAAAAGTGGAGTCGAATCGGTCTCAAATCCGCTGGCGCCATTTCTGGCCGGTTGGATGACCGCGCGCGACTATGCCCTCCTGCAGCCGGGAACGAGTTCCTCGGCGAACGGTGGTACGCCGAATCTCGCGACTCTGCCGGGTGGCACGCCCGCGGGTGAAGCCGGCTTGGCCGTGACGCGGTCCGGTGGCGAAGCGAGGTCGCTGTTTCGCGGACCGGAGAGGTCGGCGCTAACGGTCGGCGAGCCGGCGGCGAATCCCTATTTGCCGGCGATGACCGAGGCCGCGCCGGCGCTGGAACGTTTTACGCCGCCCACCACGGTGACGCTCAACCTTCCGAGCGCTCCCGCGCCAGCGAGTTACGCTCCGCTCCCGCCGCCCGTGGTTCCCGCCAGGATACCGGATTTCGTCAAGCCAGTGGGTAACGAACGCTACTTCAAACCGCTGAAGCGGTTTTAGGGCTTGGATTCCGCCGACGCGGGCGATTGTCTCGCGTGTTTCAATCATGGCGTTGGCATATTTATTTGCAGGACAAGGGGCCCAAAAGGTGGGCATGGGGAAGTCTCTCCACGACCAATCGGCGGCGGCGCGGGCACTTTACGACGAAGCCGGAGCAGTTCTGGGCTGGGATCTCAAGCAGGTCTGTTTCGAGGGTCCAGAGAGCGAATTGACCCAGACCAAGGTCTGCCAGCCGGCGCTGTTTGTTCACGGGATGGCCTTGGTGGCGGCCCTCCGCGAGCTGGGCCGAATCCCGGCGGGTGAACCCCGGTTTGCCCTGGGCCTGAGCCTCGGCGAAGTCACCGCGTGCTGCGCGGCGGGCGTCTTCGATTTCGCGACCGGTCTTCGGATCGTCGCGGAACGGGGCCGGTTGATGCAGCAGGCCTGCGAGCAGACGACCGGTGGGATGGCGGCGGTCATCGGTGAGGAACGGGCCAAGGTCGCCGAACTCTGCGCGGCTTTCGAGATCGAGTTGGCGAACTTCAATGCGCCGGGCCAGATCATCGTCTCCGGTGAGAAGACCAAGGTCACGGCGGCGGTTGCCGCCGCGAAGGACCGCGGGATGAAGAAGGTGATGCCGTTGAACGTTGCTGGGGCGTACCATTCCCGGCTGATGGAGCCGGCGCGCGCCGCGTTTGCCGCTTTTCTCGAGGGGATTCCGTTCCACGCCCCGGCCTTTACGATTTTCACGAATACCACCGGACAGGCCCTTGCGGAACCAGCCACCATCAAGGTGGCGCTGGTGCGGCAGGTGGTGTCGCCCGTCTTGTGGGAGGATTGCATGCGCGCTGCGGCCGCGGCCGGCGCGACCGAATTCTGGGAACTCGGGCCGGGTGGCGTCCTCAGTGGTTTGGCGCGCCGCACCGACAAGGCGTGGGCGGTGAAGAGCTTTTCCGAATTCGCCGACGTGGCCGCCTGACCGATGCCTGCACGCTATACCCGCAATTTCTGTATTATCGCCCACGTCGATCACGGCAAGACCACCTTGTCGGATCGGCTGCTCGAGTTCACCAACACCGTCGCGCAGCGCGTGATGACCGACCAGCATCTCGACTCGATGGATCTCGAGCGGGAGCGCGGCATCACGATCAAGTCGCACCCGGTGACGATGACCTACCGCGCGAAGGACGGGCACGACTACAAGCTCAACTTGATGGATACGCCGGGCCACGTGGACTTCTCGTATGAAGTCTCGCGATCGCTGGCGGCCTGCGAAGGCGCGTTGCTCCTGATCGATGCCGCCCAGGGCGTGGAGGCGCAGACCGTCGCCAATGCCCATTTGGCGTTTGGCCAGAAGCTCAAGGTCATCCCGGTGATCAACAAGATCGACCTGCCGAGCGCGAACCTTGAGCTCTGCATGCGCCAGCTGGAGGACATCCTGACGATCCCCGCCGAGGAGGCGATTCTCGCCAGCGGGAAGTCCGGCATCGGCATCACCGATATCCTCGAGGCGGTGGTGGAACGCATTCCGCCGCCGCGCTGGACCGACTACCCGCAGCCCCGTGCGCTGGTTTTCGATTCCCTGTACGATTCCTATCGCGGCGTGATCGCGTATGTCCGGATGTTCTCCGGCACGATCAAGGCCGGCGACATGATGATGCTGATGAGTACCGGCCAGCGGGCCGAGATCAAGGAAGTCGGCGTCTTCATGCCGAAGATGGAGAAGATCGCGTCGCTCGGGCCGGGCGACGTGGGCTACATTGTTTCCACGATCAAGAACACCGAGGACGTGAAGACCGGCGACACCGTCACGCTGGCGAACAAGGCCGCGTCGGAGATGCTGCCCGGTTACAAGGAAGTGCGCCCGCTGGTTTTCTGCGGCCTCTATCCGCTGGAGAGCGACGACTACGAGAAGCTTAAGGCGGCGCTCGGCCGGCTGCGGCTGAACGACGCCGCGTTCGTCTACGCGTCAGAAAGTTCGCTCGCGCTCGGGTTTGGCTTCCGCTGCGGCTTCCTCGGGCTGCTCCACATGGAGATTATCCAGGAGCGAATCCGCCGTGAGCACGACGTGGAGATCATTTCCACGTATCCGAGCGTCATCTACAAGATCGTGAAGCATGGCGGCGACCTGCTCGAAGTCGACAACCCGGTGAACATGCCGGATCCCGGGACCATCCTCGAAATCAAGGAGCCGACGATTCGCGCCTCGATCATCATTCCGAATGACTCGATGGGCGACATTCTCGCCCTGATCATGGAAAAGCGCGGGATGGTGGATCACACCGACACGCTGGACGTCACTCGCGTCATGCTGCACGCCGTGCTCCCGCTGAATGAGATTCTCGTCGATTTCAACGACCGGCTGAAGAGCGTCACCCACGGCTATGGCTCGATGGATTACGAACTCGGCGAATACGTGGCCTCGGATCTCGTCAAGATGGACATCATGATCAACGGCGATCCCGTGGATGCCTTTGCCTGCATCGTCCATCGCGAGAAGGCCGAGGGCAAGGGACGCCATTTGTGCGAAAAGCTCGCCGAGATCATTCCCGCGCAAATGTTCCGCGTCGCCATCCAGGCCGCGATCGGCGGCAAGATTATTGCCCGCGACAACGTGAAGGAGATGCGCAAGGACGTCACCGCGAAGTGCTATGGCGGCGACATCAGCCGCAAGCGCAAGCTGCTGGACAAGCAGAAAGAGGGCAAAAAGAAGATGAAGTTGATCGGCAAGGTTTCGATTCCGCCGGATGCCTTTATCAAGGTCCTGCAGAACAACTGATCCGCTGAGCCCGCGACTGCGGTCAGGATCGGGTGCCCGGGGTCCGGGATGCAATATCCGGCTGGCAGTCCGACGGGCGGGCGGCTGAACTTCGCCGTCGTCGTCCTGTCACTGCCACGCTCCTAACCAACGCGCTTCATGTTCGGCTTCTTTGCATCGCAGGAAAAGAAAATGCGCGAGAACGCGGCCAACTGGCTCGAACTCGCCAGCAAGGTCTATCACTACCGGCGTGACGTCCTGCCGCCCGCCCAGCTCGGGGAACTCAAGTCGAGCACGGCCACCTTGCAGGAGTTGGTGGCGGCGCGCGCCGGGGCAGAGAAACTGAAGCTCGCCATCGAGGGACTGGAAGAAGTCCTGCGGCGCACCGGAGGATCGATTTACCCGAAGACGGCGCTGACCGAAAACATCGAGTTCTTCCTCGTGGCGGCGATCGTGATCCTAGGGATCCGCACGTACTTTGTTCAGCCGTTCAAGATTCCGACCAACTCGATGTGGCCGACCTACAACGGCATGACGCCCGACGTCTGGAAGGATCCGGCGGACGCCCCTGGTCCCGTGATGAAGCTGGCACGCTTCGTGATGCTGGGAGCAAAGCGTCGCGAGTTGGTCCCGCCGGAGTCAGGTGCCGTGTACGTTCCGATTGTCCGAGGTTCCGGCCGGGTTTTCTTCGAGTTCAAGCCGGGGCGGAACTGGTTCATCTTCCCCGCGAGAAACCGGGAGATTACGTTCCTGGTCAACGACACGCCGGTACGGATGCAGGTCCCCGAAGACTTCGATTTTGACTGGGCGTTCGAGGAAGCGACCGGCCTCGACGCCGAACGGCGGGCGGAGTTGGCGGAAACGGCGGACCGGGCGGTCCGGGGGCTCAATGCGGTGCGTCTGGTCCGGCTTGATCGGCCGGCCGAAAAGGGAAAGCCGTTCCTGTCGTTCGACATCATCACCGGCGACCAGCTTTTCGTGGACCGGATGACCTACCATTTCGCGGCTCCTAAAGTGGGGCAGGGCTTTGTCTTTCGTACCGATCACATCGAAAGTAGGTACATGGTCGATCAGACGACTGGCCGGCAACTCGAGCAGTATTACATCAAGCGGCTGATCGGGGGCCCCGGTGATCGTCTCGAAATCAGGGAACCGGCGATTTTTCGCAACGGTGAGCCGATTTCGGGTTCGGTGGCTTTCGATTCGAATGCCAAGCGCGAAGGAAAATACCGCGGGTATAATTACAGCCCGGTCGGAGGTCCGTATCTCGGCCGCGGCGATGTCATGACCGTGCCGCCGAATAGTTACTTCGCCATGGGCGACAATTCGGGCAACAGTCAGGACAGCCGTTATTGGGGTTTCGTACCGGGTAAGGATGTGGTCGGTCGTCCGTTGTTCGTTTATTACCCGCTGACCAGTCATTGGGGTCCCGCGCGGTGATGGTTTGGCGTGGGTTCAGATGCACAATGAACATTATGTTAAGTAGGCTGTTTCGCTGACCATGCCTTCCTTATCCCGGCCATCCGTCAGCCAGCCCCTTTTCAACTGGTTGGATCATCGCGCCGCGGGTGTCCTGATTCATCCCACGGCACTGCCGAGTCCGCATGGAGTTGGCGTCTTCGATGGGTCCGCCGTCGCCCTGCTCGATTTCATGGCGCAGGCCGGAATCAAATACTGGCAACTATGTCCGCTCGGTCCCACCGGCTATGGC
>CAINHV010000196.1 GCA_903848965.1 uncultured Opitutia bacterium
GCTACGGGGAACGGGCCTCTTCAGAAAGCCTCCGCCATTTTCCTCATCCGCTCATGTGCAAATTTTGCCCACGTCATTTCCCGTTGCGCAGGGCAATCGCATCCGTCACCGCGACAGGTGAATCCGACCGCCCTGGCCGGTGAAATTCTTCCCTTCATGAGCACCTTCCGCTTCCACCCCGACACCCCGCCCATCAGCCCCCTCTGCCTCGGTGGCTCCACCTTCGGTCGCGAAATCGACCAGGCCGCGTGCTTCGCACTGATGGACCACGCCGTGGCCCGCGGCCTCACGCTCTTCGACACCGCCGCCACTTACTCGGCGGGCGCATCGGAAAAAATTGTCGGCGCCTGGCTGGCCTCCCGCCGGCCCACCCCCGGCTCGCTCACGATCGCGACCAAGATCTACCCGCCCTTCACGCCCGCCGCGATCGACACCGCCGTCGCCGCCAGCGCCGCACGGCTCGGGGTCCAGACGATCGATCTGCTTTACCTCCACAAATGGGATGCCGACGCCGAAACCCCGGCGGCTCTGCAGGCCCTCGACGGTCTCGTCCGTTCCGGCCGCGTGCGCGCCCTCGCCGTGAGCAACTTCACCACACCGCAACTCGCGAAGGCGCTCGATCTGCAGTCCCAGCTCGGCCTCGCGCGGTTTCGCGCCCTGCAGAACGTGAACAACCTCGCGGTCAGTGACGTCACCGCGCCGGTCCGCGACCTCTGCGCCGTGAACGACGTGGCGATCATCACCTACAGCCCCATCGGCGCCGGCTATCTCACGGGCAAGCACCGCGGCGGAGTCGCCCCGGGTTCCCGCTTCGACGTCGCGCCCGGTCATCAGGATATTTATTTCAAACCCGAACCCGAACGCCGCCTCGCGAAACTCGCCGCGGTCTCTGAGCGCACCGGCCACCCGATGGCCCACCTCGCCCTCGCCTGGGCTCTGCACCGTCCCGGCGTGACCTCCGTCCTGATCGGTGGTCGCACGCCCGCCCACCTCGACCAGGCCTTCACCGCGCTCGCCTTCAACGAACCGGCGCTGTTCGCCGAGCTGGAGTCCGTTTGAATCGGAACCGTGAAGTCGGAGGTCTTGCCACGGCGAGAGCGCCGAAACCGATTGGTGTAGGGCTGCCGCTCGTCGGCAGGCCCTCATTCACGAGGCAAGACCGGCCCGTCGCGAGCGACGGCCCTACAATCGAATGCACGAACTAGGTTGAATCCGTTTTTCGCGTCTCCCTCTTCCAACACCACCATGAGCTCCGCCCAACGCCTGATGTTTGTCTCGTCGCCGACCGCGCCGCGCGTGGAACTCGAGTCTTTTCCGATCCCCACGCCGCAGGCCGGCCAGGTGCTCGTCCGCAACACGCACACCCAGGTCAGCGCGGGCAGCGAAACGAATTTCCTCCGCTTCGGGCCGCAGTCCTACGGTCTTCCGGAAGGCGCGCTGCGCGCGAACATCGGCTACATGACGGTCGGCCGGATCGTCGCCGTCGGCCCCGGGGTGTCGGGCTTCGCCATCGGCGATCGCGTCACCACCACTGCCGGCCACGCCAGCCACTCCGTCGTGGATATCACGCCCACGGCGTCGATCGATCCGGTGCCGGCTGGCGCCCCCGATGACGCTGCCGGTTTCGCCGCGCTCGGCGATGTCGCCCTGCACGGCGTCCGCCGCGCCCAACTGCAAATCGACCAGTCCGTCGCGATCTTCGGCCTGGGGATCGTGGGGCAACTCGTGCTCCAGTTTGCCCGCCACTCCGGGGCGTATCCGTTGATCGCCATCGATCTGGTGGACGAACGCCTCGAACTTGCCCAGCGCTGCGGTGCGACCCACGTGATCAATCCCTCCCGTGAGAATGTCGTGCAACGCGTGCAGGAAATCACCCAGGGCACCGGGGCGGAGGTCGTCTTCCATTGCGCCCAGGCCGCCAGCATCCTGCAGTCCGCCATGGAATGCGCCGCCGACCGCGGCACGGTCGTCCTGACCGGCAGCCCCCCGGGCACCGCGACGATCCGACTCAAGGAGGAGCTGCTGCGCAAGGAACTCAAGCTGACCGGCACCTACGAGAGCGGCATGACGCACCCGCACGTTTATTGGCGCTGGACCCGGCAGCGGAACCGGCGCGCCTTCCTGCGGTTGCTCGCGTCAGGGCAATTGCAACTTGGACCGCTGCTGACCCATGTGGTCCCCGCGGCGGAAGCGCCGGGCATCTACGACCTGATCCTCCGCGGCAGCGCGGGCTGGCTTGGGGTTGTTTTCAAGTGGGAGTGACGCGGGGCGACGGCCCCGTCATTTTCGATTTTGGATTATCGATTTTGGATTGATTGAAGCGCGTTCCGCCGCCCGACCCGCCCAGCAAAATAGGTCGCCCAACACACCCCGCCCTCCGGGCACCCCTCTCCAAGAAGGGACCTTTCGTAAGGGCCGTGGGCAGATCCCCTCTCGGAGAGGGGTGGCGCGAAGCGCCGGGGGGTGTCGGCGCTCCGCGACCGGATACCCGCCGCCAACCAAGGGTCGCCCCGGCGCCGCGTAGTTTTTTGCCCGCGGGCAAAAAACCTTCCATTTTCCCTGGTCAGCGTTTGAAGTCGCCCTCCCTGCCATGACGAAAATCCTTCTCACCACCACCTCGTTCCAAGACACGCCCGGGGAACACCATCAGCTCCTCGCCGACACCGGCTGGGAAATCATCCGCGCCCGCGGTCCCCTCAACGAGGCCGACACGCTCGCGCTCGTCGGGGACATCGATGGCTACATCTGCGGCGATGATCTGATCACCCGCGCGGTGTTGGAGAAGGCCCGGCCGAAGCTGAAGGTGATCAGCA
>CAINHV010000197.1 GCA_903848965.1 uncultured Opitutia bacterium
CCAGCGAGTGGAACGACGCACATCCATCCACTCGCTGGCGCTCGTGGCTACAGCCGGTCTCGAATCCGATTTTCGCCGGTCGGAGACCGGCGCCATTTACTTGGCGGTGGGCAACGTCGAAAACCGAAACTCGGTCGTGCTCCGGTAGGTTTCGCCCGGGCGGAGGATCGTCGACGGGAAGTGCGGCTTGTTGACGGCGTCGGGGAAGTCCTGGGTTTCGAAACAATAGAAGCCCTTGGGATCGCTGGCCGTCGGTCCGGCGAGCAGACTGGTGTAGACCTGCACGCCGGGGGCGGTCGTCCAAACCTCCATCACGCGACCCGAGCCCGAATCCGTCGCGCGGGCCGCGGACGTCAGCCTGTTGGGTTCGCGGCGATCGACGACCCAGTTGTTGTCGTAGCGCTGACGCTTAAGTTGATCGGCGCGGGCCCCGAGCGGCATCGGCTGGCGAAAGTCGAGCGGGCTGCCCTCGACGGTATTGATCTCGCCCGTGGGAATCAGCGCCTCGTCAGACACGGTGTAGAGCCGGGCATTGATCGAAATCTCATGTCCGCGGACGTCGCCCTCGCCGGCGAGATTGAAGTACGCGTGGTTGGAGAGATTGACGGGAGTGGGTTTGTCGGTCGTCGCGCCGTACTCGATCCGCAGCGTGTTGGCCTGGGTGAGCGTGTAGGTGACGGTGGCGGTGAGCTGCCCGGGATAGCCCTCCTCGCCGTCGGCGCTGACGTAGGTGAGCTTGAGCGCGGGGCCGTCGGGGCTGGTCGCGGGGGCGGCGGTCCAAATGCGGTGCGCGAAATTCTTCCGGCCGCCATGGATGTGGTTCGGCCCCGAGTTGGCTTCGAGCGGGTAGTCGCGGCCATCGAGGGTGAACCGGGCTCCGCCGATTCGGTTGATGACGCGGCCGACGACGATCGCCGCCTGGGGAAACCCGCGGGTGTAGTTCTCCTCGGAGAAAATCGCGGGCCGCACGATCCCGGCGAGCTGGCCGTCGCGATCCGGCACGCGGAGATCGGCGATGATGGCGCCGAAGGTGATGATCTTCGCGGAGGCGCCGCGCTGGTTGGTGAGCGTGTAGGCGTCGATGGTGGTGCCATCGGCGGCGCGGCCAAAGAGCTCCCGGGCAACGGCGGGCGCGGCGGCCCGGACCGTGAGGGCGAGCAAGGGGAGCAGAAGGAGGTAACGGATCATAGTGGCGGTGGGTGGCGGCAGGACCGGCGGAAGGGAAAGGCCGGGTCGGAGGGGTGTCGCAGGAAAGGCCGGCCGGCGGGCGGTGACAAGAGACGAGTTGCCTTGGGCGCCGAGTGGCATGGGTCTCCCGACCCATGAGCCCGGAGGCCGAATGGCATTCACGGGTCTGGAGACCCGTGCCACGGCCTTCTCCGATGCGGCAGCGGGCGCCGCACAGCCGCGCCCGCCGAATTCGACTGGCGCCACCGTCGGTTCCGTGCGACTCTGCGCTCTCGCCATGGCTTCTTCCTCCCCGTTGTTTTTCCGTGTCGTCGCTGTTGGTCTGACGCTCCTTGCCGGCGCCGTTTCGGCGTTCGCCCAGCCCGCGCCCGAGACCGCCGCCAAGGCCCCCGCGGCCCCGACCTCGACCCGCGAACTGGTCCTGCACAAGTGGTCGGGCACCCTCAACGTCCCCGATCCCGTCGCGTGCGCCGTCGACCCGCAGGGCCGCGTGTACGTCGCGGCCACGACGCGCCGCAAGGTGGGCGACCTCGATATCCGCGAGCACACGATGTGGATCCCGGACGACGTGGGCTTCACCAGTGTCGAGGACAAGCGGGCCTTCTATCTTCGCGAACTGGCTCCGGGAAAGATGCGCGTCCCGCGCGGCATGCTGAAGGATCACAACGCCGACGGCTCGATCGACTGGAAGGATCTCACGCACCACACGGAGCGCATCTATCAGCTCCGCGACACGGACGGCGACGGCACGGCGGACAAGATGACGGTCTTCGCGGAGGGCTTTAACACCGAGATCACCGGCGTGGCGGCCGGCGTGCTTTATCACGATGGCTGGGTGTACGTCACGATCGCGCCCGATCTCTGGCGGCTGAAGGACACCAACGACGATGGTGTGGCGGACATTCGGGAGGTCGTGGCGCACGGCTTTGGCGTCCACATCGCCTACGGCGGACACGACATGCACGGCCCGATGGTCGGGCCGGACGGCCGGATTTATTGGAGCATCGGCGACAAGGGTGTGAACGCAGTCTCGAAGGAAGGCCGCCGCTTCTCCCACCCGAACGAGGGTGCGGTCATGCGCGTCGATCCCGACGGCTCGAATTTCGAAGTCTACGCGCACGGCCTGCGCAACGTGCAGGAGCCGGCGTTCAACGAATTCGGCGATCTCATCGGCGTGGACAACGACGCCGACCAGCCGACGGAGCGCGAGCGGTTCGTGCACATCATCGAGGCGAGCGACAGCGGCTGGCGAAATAATTTCCAATATATGGCGACGCAGAGCCCGTGGATGCG
>CAINHV010000198.1 GCA_903848965.1 uncultured Opitutia bacterium
AGTATTTCGGCAAGCCGCTCACGGATAACATATTTTCCCGCTTCGGGATCATCATGTTGATCGGCATGGTGGCAAAGAACGGCATCCTGGTCGTGGAGTTCGCGAATCAACTCCAAGTGCAGGGCCGCAATGCCTTCGATGCCGCCTTCCAGGCGGCTTCGGTTCGCTTCCGGCCGATCATCATGACGTCGATCGCGACCGTGCTCGGTGCCGCGCCGATTGCATTCGGCGGCGGCCCGGGAGCCGAGACGCGCAACCCGATGGGCATCGTGGTCGTCGGAGGTCTCTCGATTGCGACGGTTCTGACTCTTTTCGTCGTCCCGATCGTGTACGTTATCATGGACCGTCTGTGCGTGAAGTTCACCGGTCACTCCAGCGCGCACGGTCTCGTGCGGGCGGCGGAAATTGATCGTGAGACCGCCGGCGCTGACACGCCCGAACCGGCGATGTCGCACTAGGCCGCTTGTTGCAGTTGAATGGAGGGCCGGCGCTTGCGCGCGCGCCTGTTTTGCCTGGTGAAATTGGGGTCTGCCGACGAGCCGGTTCGGCAGGCTCACGGCCAATCGGAAGGGATGTCAGGCCCTGCGCCAGTCGCAGGGCGGCAGCCCTCCATCAATCGACTTCGGCCCGGTCGCCGTCGAAATCGCCCGGCCTGCACGCTTCCGTCGTACCTACAGCAGTTTGTCAGTTGCGGCCGGAGGTGCGCCGCCGTTGGCCGTGATCTCGGCCGCACGGTTCTGAATCAACTGCCGCACCGCCGGTTTCAGTCGCGCGAGATTTTTTACCTGCAGCGCCATGCGCTGGTTCTTCGCCAGCCGCGCTTCATGGCGCAGGAGGAAATCCCAATAGAGGGTCGTGAACGGACAGGCATCGGATCCCGTGGCCTCGGCGGGATCAAACCGGCAGCCCGCGCAGTAGTTGCTCATCCGCTGGATGTATTTCCCCGTCGCGGCATACGGTTTCGAAGCCATGATGCCGCCATCGCCATACTGCGACATGCCGAGTGTGTTCGGCAGTTCGACCCACTCGACGGCGTCCACATAGACCGCGAGATACCACTCGTGCGTCTCCTGGGGCCGCACTCCCAGCAACAACGAGTAGAGGCCCGTGACCATCAGGCGCTGGATGTGGTGGGCGTAACCATGACGCAGCGTCTGGCCGATGGTCGCACGCAGGCAGTTCATCTCGCAGTTTCCCGTCCAATAAAACGCGGGCAGTTTCTCGTGCGCCTCGAGTGAATTCAGGCCGAGATAGTCGGGCATGAATCGCCAGTAGATCCCGCGCACATATTCGCGCCAGCCGAGGATTTGCCGGATAAAACCCTCCGCTGCCGCCAGCGGCACCCGTCCCTCGCGATACGCGCGCTCCGCCGCCGCCACGGCCTCGCGCGGGCTGAGGAGCTTCAAGTTCATCGCTGCCGCGATCCGCGCATGAAACAGCCAGGGCTCGTCGACCCACATCGCGTCCTGAAACTGGCCGAAGCTGGCCAGTCGATGTTCGATAAAATCGTCGAGGGTCGCCCGGGCCGCTTCGGGGGTCACGGGCCAGGCAAAGTCAGTGAGCGTGCCGGGATGGTCCGCAAACCGTCGCTCGACCAGCGCGAGCACCGCACGCGTCGTCGCATCGGGCGGCGAGAGCGCCGGCGGTCGCAGTTTTTCCGCCGCGGGGCCCTGCTTCGAAAAGCTGCCCCGGTTGTCGTGGTCGAAATTCCACTGTCCGCCCTCCGGTTCGCCCTTCGCGTCCAGCAATATGCCGTGCCGGCGTCGCACCTCCCGGTAGAAGAATTCCATTCGCAACATTTTCCGGCCCTCGGCATGGGCCGAAAAATCCGCCTTGGTGCAGAAGAAGTGACGGTCCGGGCGCACCTCGAGCCGCACGCCGGCCGCCTTCGCCGCCCCGGCGATCAACTCCTGCACCCGCCACTCGCCCGCCTCCGTCATGACGAGTTGCTCCGGCCGCAGTTCCGCCACCGCTCGGGCCAGCTCGCTCGCGAGCGACTGGGTGTTTCCGGGATCCTCCAATGCGGTGTAACGCACCGTGCGGCCAAGTTTCCGTTGGCCGTCGCGAAAGTGCCTCATGGCCGAGAGAAACAGCGCGATGCGCGGCTTGCTCGTCCAGACGTGTTCCGACTCCGCGGCCACCTCGGCCAGCCAGACGACGTCCCTCTTCGGGTCGAAATCGTCGAAGGCTGCGGCCGCCGGATCGAGCTGGTCGCCCAGCACCAACACCAGCGAACGGATTGGTTTCGCGGCCCTCATCGCGGCGCCCGTGCTCGAACGGGGCTGTTCTTAACCGTGTTCATGCCGAGAAGGGATGCAGGGGCCGAAGTGGAAAGACGGAAACATCAACCGGCAGCGCGGCGAGCACGGACACCGGCGGCCCGTCCAGGCGGAATCCGGCCAGCCGCGCGGGCTCGACCGAAAATTCCGAAAGCTTCGGCAGGTTGACGCGATAGGGCGCATGATGCACGCGTCCCGAGTAGAGCCGGCCCGCCGCGTCGGCGGCAAAAAGCAGGTACCGTTCAACCAAGAAGAATTCGAGTGATCCCGGGGTGACGGGCGCCGCCGTGGCGCCCGGGGCCCAGAGGTAACGGCAGGATTCAACTTCGTCGCGCCGCTGGCATCGATAGTGAATCGTGTCGCCATGGAACGACGCCGCCATGCGCGCATGGCAGTAGGGCAGATGGAAAAACCGCCGCGCGATCGTCACCGCGAGCGCGCGGCTGCAATCCAGTGAATAGAACCAGACGCCCGGGCGGCCGCTCTCATCATGGACGTAAGTGCGAACGTTGAGCTCGAGAAACCAGGAAACCCAGGGCAGCGGAGGAAGCCACGCGGGACGGACCCGCTCCATGGCGAACGGAACGATGCCGAGGTACGCCCCACCGGCATACGTATCAACGTAAAGGCCACGCGGCAGTGTCGCCTGCACCGCGCCCGGATCGACTTGCCAATGCGCGAACAGCAACTGACTCCATCGCTGATAGCCGACGACCCAGTCGGCGGGACGCTGCTGCAAGTCGCAACGCTGCGCCAGAGTGGGAGGGGCTCCCGCCAGCGACCGTGGCGAAGCCCGGTTCTCGTTCGCTGCACTATCCATCTTCGCGTTTACGTGGGACGTCATGACCAGGGACGGATGGTTGATGGGAAGCAGGATGGCTTTCGGACGAGCGACACCGTTGGCGAAAGCGAACGCTGTCGGATCAGCTACGCATGGAAGGCCCCCAGCGGACGCAATGGACTTGGCTCCGCAAGAAATGCGATAGCTGAAAAAATCCTGCCCGCCCTAGCCATTGCTTCGGAATCAATTCCCTGAAACTTGCTGTTTCTCAGAATTTGCGATTGCTTGGCCAAAACACCCTCCAATGTTCAAAAAGTTTTCATTCGCTGATAAATTATTGTTCGTGGCCGCCTTCCTTTCCCTCATGTTCTCGGAGGCTCTGTATTTTCAAGGTGAGAAACAGGGCGCGATCTTCGTTGGGATTTGGGTTCCCTCAATTCTCGGGTTCGGGATTTATTTGAAACTGATCGGCCGCACAAAATGAGTGATCTAATACCCTATTTTGCTTCGCTCATCATGGTCTTGTTTGGAATCGCCTTCTACGCGGCCCTGCAAGCGATGAAGAATCTCGATGAATGATCCGGCGGTGCAGCGGTCCGCAATCCCGCTGATTGGGAATTCGGTCGTCGCGCCGGGTTAAATCCGCCGAGGGCCTGCTCGAATCGCACCTCGCGCCGTTTCACTCCCACCTTCGACCCCAAAGGATTGGGTGGCTGTTGCGCCTCACCGCGAAGGAGGCTTTCCAGTGACCGGCTGTAGGAATTGGGTGTCCGCAGGCGTCATCACACCCTACGGTCGCGCTCTTGCACCTCGCCCTGATTCTTTTCTCCGCGCTCTCGTTTCTTGCCTACGGGTTGGCGTGCTTTTTTTCGAGCGACCTCAGAAGAGAGTTCAACCGCTACCGCTTTCCCTCGCAGCGCGCGCTGGTCGGCGCCCTGCAAGTGGCCGCCGCGATCGGTTTGGTCGCCGGCCTGCACCAGCCGTGGCTCGGTCGCGCTGCGTCGGGTGGGCTAGCCCTGATGATGCTGGTCGCGGTCGGTGTCCGAATCAGAATCAAAGACACCCTGGTCCAGACAACACCGGCGCTGTTCTATCTGGCGCTGAATGCGTACTTGGTTTGGGCAGCGTTCTGACCAACGGCCTCACCTCATCAAAGTGATGGCGGCGCACATCGTCAGCACGGCGATGGCGGGCAGCGCTTTTTTGACCGGATCGCCCACTTTGAGGTGGAGGACGAACGCCCCCACCATGAGTAGTCCAAGGCCAATGGCCGCCGGCTGCGCCACGGGTTGGAGCCAAAGGCCGGTCAGGAGGGTGAGAGCCAGCCCAACCTTGAGCACGCCGACCAGGCACATGAACCAGAAAGGCAGCCCGTAGACGGCGAATTCCTCGCGCAGGGTTTTCGCGCCACCGCCCCGAAACGGCGTGGCCTGGCCCGACCGCAGCAGCCAGACGTTCAAGATTCCCAAGGCTACGGTCAGCTGCAAAACAACGGAGACATATTTCATGGGTGAAAAGGCGAGCGGTTCGACGCAGTCGGCCACGCTGAACCCAGAACACCCCGCGTGATTGGCGGCCGCAAGCACTGAAACCCCGAGTCAGCGTCAACGTCGCCGGAAGGGGTGGGGCCCAGCGAATTGCCGGGGAAAGGGCCGGGGAGTGAGTTACGCTGAGCCGGAACCGTGCAGTAGGAAATTGCGAAGAGGCGAACTTTGTGGCCCGCCGCGTGAGTGAGGGGCCTTCACCGAGCGGAGCGCTGAAGAAGCTTCCGGCTTCGATCTCCACCCCCACCGAGCCGGGTTTGAGCCTGAATCCAGGAAGCCACGAATCTGAGCTGGCGCCGATTGCTGGTTTCCTGGCTTCAGGCTCTTAAAGTTCAGATGATTTAAACAGGAAGGACGGGAAGTTTTGGAAGGAGCGGGTTTCCCAGCGTTCCGCCGTTCCTACGGCAAAGATCCGGCTAAGCATCCGCCCGGCCTCGACGTTCGTTTCAAGAGCTGAGGAACGAAGGGCTGCGGGAAATCAATCCCCGCGTGCCGACGGCTTCGTCCCTAGACGATAGCTTCAGCGCTCCTCCCTCCTTCCTCCTGAAAAACTTGACCAAAAAATCCTCCAAGTCTCTCGCCGGGCCTCGCGTGCTTCCGGGCGTCGTTACCGTGACGCGGCAGGTGCATTTCAACTCGGCGCATCGGCTCGTCAATCCCGGCCAGAGCCGCCAATGGAACCTGCGCCACTTCGGTCTCTGTTCGAATCCAAACTGGCATGGCCACAACTACGTGCTGGAAGTATCGATACGCGGCACCCCCGATCCCCGGACCGGCTACCTGATCGATCTGGGCGAGTTGAAAAAGCTCGTGCACTCGGCCGTCGTGGACCGGTGTGACCACCGAAACTTGAACGAGGAGGTCCCTTTCCTGCGCGGCATCATTCCCACGACCGAGAATCTCGTCATTGCCTTCTGGAACGAACTGGCTCCGCGACTGAAGTCGGGTCGCCTGCATTGCGTGCGGCTGTTCGAGACGCCGCGTAATTTTGCGGAATACCATGGGCCGATCGGGGAGTGATTTTTCCGTCGGACAGTTTACCCGGAAAATTCGGGCTGCGGTTACGAACCGATCCTTCGGCCACTTTTCCTCAACCTCCCAGACATTATGAAAAAGAATCCCATGTACCTGCACGAGGCGCCCGGCGGTGTCCCTCCGTTGATCAACCGGGCATTTGACGCGCGGTTCAAGTCCACCGCAGCCTATCGGGCGACGTTGCCCGACATGATGGATGCGGTGAACGCCGCTGCTGGGGCGAGCGTGCCAATTCAGCAAGTGGGCTGCGCCAACTTTCGGTTGCCCCTTAAATTTCGCGCGCGCGGCGGATCCATTCACACGCTGGAGACGAGTGTAACCGGCACCGTTTCCCTCGAGGCCGGACTCAAGGGCATCAACATGGGGCGCATCATGCGCTCGTTTTACGAACACCAGGACGAAGTGTTCTCCTTCCCGGTCCTGCGCCGGGTGCTGGCGAAATACCAGCGGCAGATCGGCTCATTCGAGGCCCGGATTAAGTTATCGTTTTCGTACCCCATGCGGCAAACCAGCCTGCGGAGTGGACTCGTGGGGTGGCAGTATTACCGCGTCGCCTTCGAGGGGACGTTGAATCGCGCCGGCCAATTCAGCCGGATAGTGGAGTTCGATTTTGTCTACTCATCAACCTGCCCCTGCAGCGCCGAGTTGGCCGAGCACGCGCGGAGCACTCGCGGGGCCTACGCCACCCCGCATGCGCAGCGCTCGAAGGCGCGGGTGCGGGTCGTGCTGGCCAATAACCGGGCCCTCGCGATCGAGGATTTGCAGCGCCACTGCGCCAAGGCGCTAAAAACGGAGACGCAAGTCATGGTCAAGCGGGAGGACGAGCAGGCCTTTGCCGAGCTCAACGGCGCCCACATAAAATTTGTCGAGGATGCCGCCCGGCTCCTTTATCAGGAACTCGCGGGCGACAGTCGCATCGTGGACTTTCAAGTGGCCTGCTCTCACCTTGAGTCGCTCCATTCGCACGACGCGGTCAGTGTGATCTGCAAGGGAGTGAAGGGCGGTTTGAAGGCGGACTTTTCAGATTTTGAATCCTTGGTGTGCTAGATCATGTCGTCCCTCCACCGCTATTTTCTCCTCTGCGTTCTGTTGATCGCTCCTGTCATGGCGACTGAACAAGCCTTTCCTCCGACCGCTCCGGGGCTCACCGAGTTGAAAACGCTGCCCGCGGGGGTGCTCCTGAAGTCCACGGGCCGGGGCAACTATTTTGAACAATCCGACGGGCTGTTCATGCCGCTTTTCCGCTATATTTCACGGCACAAAATCGCGATGACCACTCCGGTGGAGGCGCGAATCGAAGAAGCCGCGATGTATTTCTGGGTGGCGGAGAGCCAGCAGTCCAAGGTCGCTGGCAGCGAGGGAATGGTGGAGGTGCAGCGGATCCCCGAGCGCCGCGTCGCCAGCCTCGGAGCCAAAGGCAGCTATTCCCGGAGCAACTTCGAAAAAGCCCGCGACCAGCTGGTGGCTTGGATCGCCAGCCAGCCGGAGCTCGAGGCGACGGGAGAGGCCTATGGCGTGTTCTGGCATGGGCCCTTCACGCCGTGGTTTGCCAAACGCTTCGAGGTCCACGTGCCAGTGCGTTCCAAACCGGCGGCAGGCGAATGAAGCCTCACCGGTAAAAAGTGAGCCCCGTGTCTCGGCGTGTCTGTTGGCAGTTTTGTTGTCAGTCGGCGCTTTTTGGGGCTTTTTAGGGCAAGAAAAAGCCCGATTCTCATAGGAGAAACGGGCAAACTGGCGGAGAGAGGGGGATTCGAACCCCCGGTAGGGATTTAAACCCCTACAGCGGTTTAGCAAACCGCCGCCTTAGACCACTCGGCCACCTCTCCAGAACAGGGATTTGGAGGCAAACGCCGGGCGGGGAAAGTGCAAGGCGGATTTAGGCGCGGGGCGTTGCTGCCGACCGCTCCCGCGTCGATCTCAGCTTTCGTCGTCGACGGGCCGGTCGATTTCCTCGCGGCATTCGATGATGACGCGCAGCCAAATCTCTCTCAAATCGAACAGGCGCGGCAATGCGTCCTGCCGCCAGGCGAGCACGTGGCGTTGCCGCGCGATGGCATCGTCGTTGATCAACGCCAGCGTGCCGTTCAGGGCGCTGAGTGCGCGCTTGAACAGGCTCACGGCCATCGCGTAATCGCCGAAATCCAGCGCATGAATCGCCTGCACGGACTGCTCTTCACCCTTTTGCAGCGACGCGAGCAGCGCCACCGCGAGCGGTTGCGGCACCTTGGCGCCATCGGCGGCCAGTGGCTGCCACGAACGGTTCAGCCCGAGGTAAATCGCCTTGGTCGCAATGTAGATCGGATTTTTGTGGAGCGTGTAAACGCCTTCGTCTTCCTCGTACGTCGCCTCGACGTCGGGTCCGTCGCCCTCGGCTTCCTCGCCTTCCTCGCGCCAGTCGTCTTCGCCCCAGTTCATCTTCTCGGCGACGGCGTCGATCCGATCCGGGGCGCTCAGGCTCGCCTCGTAAAAACGCAGATACCTCAGGACCGCCTCATCCTGCTCGCGCAGGTAGCGCTCCCAATCGAATTCGCTCCAAGCCAGCTCACCGCGCTCATCCCAATCATCCCCCGCGCCGTCAGATTCATTGCTCATTCGGTGCGCGAAACTGAGATGGGCGGGACTGGAAAAGCAAATAAAAACCCGGTCCTCCGTGTTTGTCCGATCCCTCCTGATTTGGGGTGGCTTTGAGGGTTGATGCCTGCGCCGGCGCGCGGCATTTCTCTTCCTCAAATGGCGGAGGTGCATCACGAAAGCGCTTTTTACTCGGGCCACGTCCAGGGCGTGGGCTTCCGCTTCTCGGTGCTCCAGGTGGCCCGGGAGTTCGACGTTGCCGGTTATGTCACGAATCTGGCGGACGGCCGCGTCCAAGTCGAAGCGGAGGGCCGGTCCGGCGACGTCACGGCCTTCTTCGAGGCCGTGCAGGACAGGATGCACGGCTACATCCGCAAGACGGAGCGCAGCGCGGTTCGTCGGGCGCCGGAGTTCAGCGGCTTCGTCATCCGGTAGTTCCGATGACGGCGATCGCGCCATCCTGCGGGCCAGTGGCGGCTCTGGAGCTTTGCGAGGTCACCAAGGAATACCCGTCCGGCTGCGGCCGGATGCCGTTGCGCGCTCTGGACCGCGTCAATCTCCGGGTTGGGTTGGGCGGGATCTTCGGTCTGCTGGGTCCGAATGGTTCGGGAAAAAGTACCGCGCTTAAGCTCCTGCTCGGCCTGTTGGCGCCGACGAGTGGCACGTGTCGCATCTTCGGGCTGCCCAGCGAGGTGCCCGAGGCGCGTCGAGTGATTGGATACGTGCCGGATGGTCCGGCCTACCCGCGTTATCTGACCGGACGGGAGTTCCTGCGATTCATGGCGCGCCTGACCGGTGTTTCGCGCTCGGGACGCGAGGGGCGGTTGATGGAGGTTCTGGAATGGGTTGGACTGCAGGACGCCGCGGACCGGCGAATCGGAGGTTACTCACGGGGAATGTTGCAACGCATCGGCCTTGCCCAGGCCCTGGTGCACAATCCACGGATCCTGATCCTCGACGAACCGACGGCGGGCGTGGATGCCGTGGGCGTCACGGCGATCGACTCGCTCCTGACCCGGCTCCGGGCCGAAGGACGGACGATTCTCCTGACGTCCCATCTCTTGGGCTCCCTGGAGCGAATCTGCGACGAGGTGGCGATTCTCGCCCAGGGCCGCGTCGTTTACGCGGCGCCTCGATCCGCCTGGGTCTCCCGGAGCTCCGGTCTTCGGGTGGACGCGCTGCCCGCGCCCGAACAGATCGCGCTGCGGCATTGGGTCGAGGCCCGCGGTGGAAAGGTGGCCGCGGCGTCCGCGGACAGCCTGGAGAGAATCTACGGTGAGGCCGTCCGCGCGGCGGTCCGATGAGAGCATTCGCGATCGACGTGGGCCGTGTCGGCCTGATCGCGGAAGACACGATCCGCGAAGTGGCACGACAACGCCTCTTCGCGGGTTTCGTGATCGGGGCGGCCGGGCTGGTGGCGGGCGCCCACGCCTTGCGGGATTTTAACTTCGGCGCGCCGGAGCTGGTTTTCCTCGTGGATTGTGGGTTCGGCGCGCTGACGATGTTCGGTGCGGTGCTCGCGATCGTCCTTCCCGCCCAGTGCCTGGCCGGGGATGGCGAGCGGAGGGTGGCGCAAACGATCCTCGCCGGTCCGGTCCACCGCGGAGATTTCGTGATCGGGAAATACCTCGGGATTGTCGCCCTGATCGGTCTGTTCTGCGCCGCGCTGACGATGATTCTCGCGGCGCTGGTGTGGCTGCGGCAGGGCGAACTGTCCGGCGCTGCGATTGGCGCTCGCGAGCCGGATTTCGACCTCAGCTGGTTCGCGCGCCACGCCGTGCTGCAATGGATGAAGTTGTCATTGCTGGCCGCCGTCGTCCTGTGGCTGGCGACTTTAGCGCCCGGTCCCTTGGGGGCGACGGTGGCGGGATTCCTCGTCTTCCTCGTCGGACATCTGCAGCCGGTGGCCGAGCAAATTTATCGCCGCTCGGGGACGCTCGCGGCCGAAAGTGTGGGTCGCGTCATCGGAGTGTTCCCGGACTTCCAGCTGTTTGCGGAAAGACTGCCGGGTAACCCGGAACTGGCTACGACAGATTTTTTCCGCGTGGCGTCTTATGCCGCCGGCTACATCGCCGCCGGTTGTGCGCTCGCGATTCACTGTTTTCGCCGCCGTGAATTCTAGCCTCGGGTCGCTCATCCTCTCGTTGCTCGTTCTCGGCCTGGCGGGCACGGCCTTGAAGGCCTGGACGCGGCCGATCCGGGAGCAGCGCGGCCTCGGTGATTCGGTCCGGCCCGGCGAGTCATGGGCGACGGCGACAGGACGGGGATTGAGCGTGGCGCTGCTCGGGGGTTATCGGCGGCTGGCGGCCGACTTTGCCTGGATCAAACTGTACGCGGCGTGGGAGCGGAGAGACCTCGTGGCTACGCCGGTGCTATTGAATCTCGTGACCGCGATTGAGCCGCGATCGGAGTATTTCTGGCGGAACGGAGCCCGCATCCTTGCTTATGACGTGCCGGCGTGGCGGATCGCGGCGGCTGGCGGCGCGGCCGCGGTCCCGCCACGACTCCAGGGGCAGATCCGACGCGAGCAGGCGGAACTGGCGCTTCGCTTTCTCGACGGCGCCGAGAGCGGGCATTCTCATAACTCCGACTGGTGGAGTGAGCGGGCTGCGATCGAGTGGTGGGGACTGGGGGACGTCGAGGCGGCGGCGGCCAGTTATCGGCGAGCGTGGGAATGCTCGCGGTCGGCCTACCTGGCCGGCCGGCTCCATGCCCAGTTGCTCCGTCAACTGGGACGTCGCGAGGCGGCGCGGGCGTGGCTGGTCCGGCTGCATCCCGAGTTGCCGGCCGATGATGCGGCCGCCGGCGCCGGCTTGGTGCTGGCGCGCATTCGCCAATGGGAGACGGAACTCGGGACGTCGCCGGAACAAATTTATCGTCCGCGCCTATGATTCACCAAATTCAGTGCTGACACGCGAGGGCGGCCGTGGCCCCGTATCCGACGTCCCTGTTCATGACGGTTGATTTTACCCAGTTGCTGGTTGGTTTGCTCCTGCTCTGGTTTCCCCGGCAGTGGATGCGCTTGGGCATCAGCGTGGGGACGCGTCGCCGTCGGACCGGCGGAAAGGCTGATCAGATTCAACCGTGGGAGCGCCGCGAACCCGGCGATCCGCGCATTTCCTTTCGCTTGGAGTTCGGGAAGGTGAGGAATTATGTAGACCTGTTGCGCGCGGCAGCGGGCGGCCTCGCCATCGTGGGCGGGTTTGGCATCCTAGCCAGCCTCACGTCCGGAGGCGAGGGGCAAGCCCTGCCGGCCTGGCAGGTTTTCGCTCTGCAGACGGCCATCCTCGGTTTTGGTGCGCTCACCCAGATCCTCCGCTATGAGCGCCGGCATGTTTCCCTGTATCCACCGATCTTCTATCTGAGCGGACTTTCGCTCGGCCTGTGCTCGGCCTGGCCGGCGTTGTTCGCGTTTGTGTTGATCTGGGGGCTCAACCCGATGTTGGGTGGGCCGCAGTGGTTTCTGTCCGCGTATGCACTGGTGATCCTGGTGTTCGGCTTTCTCTTTCGCGCCCACGGCCTGACGCTGCCCATGGTGGCAAGCGGACTGTTTTTACTGCCGGTGCTGCTGAGTCTCCTCGCGCGGCGGCCGCTCGTGAATCTCACCCGGAAGCCCGCGCCTCCGGTGGGCTCCTCGGGGTGAATCCGTCCGGCTGGCAAATTTGGGTTTCGGCCGCGCGTCCCCGGACGTTGCCGGCGGCGGTCGCTCCGGTCCTGGTGGGTTCCGCGCTGGCGGCGCGGGACGGTTACTTCGATCCGACGGCTGCCGCGCTTTGCCTCGCGTTCGCACTCCTCGTGCAGATTGGGACCAACTTCGCCAACGACTATTATGACTTTCTGCGCGGCGCCGACACCGCCGCCCGCGTCGGACCGCGCCGGGCGGTGGCCGCCGGGTGGGTGACGCCGGCGGAAATGCGGCGCGCGATGATCGGCGTCTTTGCCGCGGCCTTTCTCGCCGGGCTCGGGCTCATCTTTTGGGGCGGGCCATGGTTGCTCGCGATCGGCATGGCCAGCATCGCCGGCGGCTATGCCTACACCGGCGGGCCGTGGCCGCTCGCCTATCACGGCCTCGGGGATCTCTTTGTCTTTGTCTTCTTTGGGCTGGTCGCAGTGACCATCACTTACTTCGTCCAGGCCGGCACCATTTCAGGCGCGGCGGTGATGGCGGCGGTGCCGATCGGGCTGCTCACGGCCAACATCCTCGTCGTGAATAATTATCGGGACGTGGAAACCGATGCCGCTGCTGGAAAGCGCACGCTGGTCGTGCGCTGGGGGCGGCCGGCCGCGCGGTGGCAGTTCGGGATTTCGCAAATCCTCGCGCTGGCGACACCCCTTTATTTCTACGTCCGCGGCCACGGTCCGTGGATCCTGTTGCCGCTCGCGCTCG
>CAINHV010000199.1 GCA_903848965.1 uncultured Opitutia bacterium
GCCGCCGCGTGTTCGCCCAGAGCGATTGAAAATTGAGAATTGAAAATCGGTAATCTGAAAATTGGGCAGATCCCGAACCTCCGATCTCTGTGCCTCTGTGTCTTCGTGGTTCAAATGCCTTGGATGGCTCGGCGCGGGCCTCGCACGGTTTTGCCGCGACATTCTTGCGTGCGCCCCTAGATCGCAGGCACGTGAAAATCTACGTCGCCTGTCCCCTGCCGGAGTCCGACCGCCTAACCCTCGGCGCCGCCACCCCGGCGGATGAAGTCTGGTATGCCGACCCGGCGCGGCCGTCAGCGGCCGATCGGGAGGCCTTCCTCGCCGCCGAGGTCGTGTTCGGCGCGTTTCCCGAGGATCTCCTGGCCGCGACGCCGCAGCTTCGCTGGATCCAGTTCTCCTCCGCCGGGGTTGATAATTTCCTGCATCTCAACTGGACCGCCGTGGCGGGACGCGTGACGTGCACCAACATGCGCGGCGTGTTCGTCGAAGCCATGGTGCAGACCGTTCTCGGCGGGTTGCTCGCCCTCGTGCGCGGCATCGATCAATTCGCCCGGCTTCAGCCGCAGCGCGACTGGCAGAAGCCGAGGCTCCAATCAGGGTTGCGGCGGCTCGATGGCCTGCACGTGCTGCTCCTCGGCGCAGGTTCGGCGAATCGGCGGCTGCAGGAACTGCTGCTTCCGTTTCACTGCACGTTCACCGCCTACGGTCGTACCTCCGGCGACATCCACACGCTGGCCGAACTCGATACCGCCCTCCCCCGTGCGGACATCGTGTGCGCTGCGCTGCCCGACACGCCGGACACCCGCGGCTTGATCGACGCGGCGCGGCTCAAATGTTTCAAACCGGGCGCCCTCTTCGCGAACATCGGTCGCGGTTCACTCGTCGAAGAGCCCGCCCTGGTCGACGCGCTCCATTCCGGGCGACTCGGCGGCGCCGTCCTCGACGTCACCCGCCACGAACCGCTCCTGGCCGACGATCCGCTCTGGAACTGCCCGCGCACGATCCTCACCCAGCACACGGGCGGTGGTTCGGATCAGGTCTTTCGAGATGCCGTCGCCTTCTTCACGTCCAACCTCGCCCGCTACCGCGCAGGCCAGCCGCTGCAGAACGCGATCGATTGGTCGAAGGGGTACTAGAGCGTGTCATGCACTTCCCCGGTTGTGTAACCAATGCGGGCAATTGGAGGGACGAGGTCCCCCGAGTCCGAAACCGTGACGCAATACTATCGGCCTCGACGGAGCTCGGCCCTCCAAAGGACAAAAGTGCCTGACAGCCTCTAATGCGCACCGAGTGAGTTCATCGCGTCGAGCCGTGGCACTGGAACAGGGGCATCGGGAAGGCCAAGAAATGAGGTTGGGCCGATTCCTGGCTTCTTGGCTTCGGGCTCAAACCCGGCTCGAACAAGGCGCCCCCCTACGAAATGCGGGTAGGGGCGGGGCTCGTCCACGCCCGGCTGGCTATGTTATTTCTTATGCCGCTCTAGATCATGGTCCCTGCGCTCACGCGCAGGGCTACGCGGCAGTAGGAGTCCGAACGACTCCGGTCGCCTTCGCGCCGCCTACTTGTTCAGGAACAGATCGCTCTGCACGATCGCGTGGACGAGGCTACGCACGCCGTAGCCGCTGGGCTTGGCCGTCTGGAGCAGCTGCTCGATGGCCGCGCGATCGCTGAACCGCACCGGGGCGCCCGTGGCATACACGGTCAGCTGCCGCGCGAGATTCCGGGGGGCCAGCGCTTCATCAGCCAGGACGAGCTTTTTGAAGTCGCGGACATCCTTGAACTCGCGGCCATCGGCCAGCCGGCCGGAACCCTCGACGGGCAGCGCGTAGTGGAAGTCAAACGGCCAGCCGTTCTTACCGATGCCGATTTCCGGCACCTTGTCCTTGGCATCCGCGCGATAGCGATCACGCCAGCGACCCATGACATCGAAGTTCTCCAGCGCGAAGCCCGCCGGATCGATCTTCCGGTGACAGCCCGCGCAGCTTTCGTCCGCGCTGTGTTTCGCCAACTGCTGACGAATCGTCACGGCCCCACGCGTATCGGGATCGACCGCCGGGACCGCGGCAGGCGGCGGCGGAATTTCCTGGCCGAGCATCCGTTCCGCAATCCAGCGGCCCCGGATCACGGGCGACGTGGTCGTGCCGTTGGCGGTAACCTTGAGCACCATCGCCTGCGTCATCATGCCGCCGCGCACCCCATTAGCCGGCAGGGTCACGCGCCGCATCGCCGCACCCTTGACGTTCGACATGCCATAGTGCTCCGCCAGCCGCTCGTTCAGGTAGGTGAAATCCGAATTCACGATGTTGCTCGCCGGCAGATCGCGGCGCAGCAGTTCGTCGAAGAACATCCGGGACTCGTCCAGCGCGGCCTCGGCCAGCGACTCATCGAGATAGTAATCGGGATAAAGCGTATTGGACGGCGTAGTCGCATCCATGTGCCGAAGCTCGAGCCAGTAATCGAGGAAGGCCTCGGTGAAACGACGCGCCTTCGGATCCGCGAGCAGCCGCTCGGTCTCCGTGCGCAGAACCTCGGGCCGGCGAAGTTCGCCCTGAGCCGCACGGGTCAGGAGCGCCTGGTCGGGCGACGAGTTCCACAGGAAGAAAGCGAGTCGCGACGCGACGGCATAGTCGTCGAGCCGGCCGGGCGCCTCCTCGAGATAGAGAAAGCCGGGCGAGCAGAGGACCGCCGTGTAACCGGCGACCATCGCGTACGTGAAGTCATGTCCGGCCGCGATCTGAACGTTGATGACGCCGAGATAGCGTTGCACCTCGTCCTCGCGCACCGGCCGGCGATAGACCTGCTGCATGAACGCGCGCAGCAGCCGCTCGACCTCCGCCTTGGGCTCAGCCACGACGACCTCGACCGGCACCTCGCGAATCTTCGCCACGCGGCCGTAGCCGCCCGCACCCTGCGATCCGCGCTCGGCCGCGAGCGCCTCGAGCCGGACCTCGCCCGCCGGCGCCGGCTTTAGCGGCAGATCTCCGAAGAGCACCCGGTAACCCGCAGTGGTCTCCGCGTCATAGATCGGGCCCTCAACCTCCATCCAACGAAAAGCCACGCCCGGTTGTCCGTCGCGTTGCGCGAGCGGGTTGGCGACGGTGCCGGGACGATTGCGGAAGAACCGCGAGGCGTCGGTCACCAGCGATTCGTTCGCGGCCAGCCAGACCGTGCCGAGATCCTTGACCGCGACCTCGGGCGCCACGTCGAACACCCCGAGCCGACGGACATCCGTGGGTCCCTGCGCATAGATCGTAATTGGCTCCTCGCGACGGCCGGGCTCGATGACGGCGCCGTTCGGGTTGAACCATTCCGGCTCGCGGTCGACGAAGGTGCGCTTGCCGTCCTTCCCACGCACCGACCGGCTGCTGAAACCATTCGGCCCGACCCAGATGCTGTACCCGCTCCAGCGCACCCGGTAGCGCCCGGAGACCGGCGCGCGAAAATTGTCCCAGATGGTGTGGAAGGGATGGTAATTGCTGCGCACCCAGCCCACCGCCTCGAGTTCACGTTTCACCGGATCGGCATCACCGACCGTCAGCGGGGCCTCGTAGGCGCGGACGTCTGGCTGGCCCTCGGTACCGAGCACCGGGAACGCCATGCGCTCGGGATCGGGCGCACCGCGAAACGTGCCGGTAAAGGTTCGCTCGTCGCGGGCATAGTAGCGCTTGAAGATGCTCGTCGGGTTCTCGACCCGTTGCAGTTCCACGCTCATCGCCTGCCGGATGGCCCGATTCGCGGCCTGGAGGTAACGCGTCATCTGCACGTGCGAAACGTCGAGCGCGTCGCCCACCTTGTTGAAGAGATGAGACTGCCCGTCCTCCGGCAGATCGTTCTTCACCTGCAGCCAGGGCGCGTGGAAGAGATCCCGGAGCGCATTCTCGAACTCATACCGATTCAACCGGCGCTGCGTGGCGCGGCCTTCGCGGGCCACCCGCTGGCGTTCCACGGTGACGAGCGACGTGGACAGGCTTTGCAGGAACGTCTCGCGCGCCTCCGCGTTCGGACGCCGCTTCTCCTTCGGCGGCATCTCCCCCTCCTTGATCTGGTCGTGCACCTTGGCCCAGATCGCGAAATTGGCCGGGTTCTCCGGGGTGTAGGTCAGCGTCGTCAGATCGAGGCCGGCCTCCTTGTCGACGTCGTTGTGACACGTGGAGCAATACTGGTCCACGAACGGCGCGCCCTCCTCCACCGAGAACGCGGCGGCTCCGTGGGCCAGGGGGAGCGCCAGCCACGCCGCGCCGACGAGCACCATGAGACGCGGGCGCAGGGTCCGATTTCGAACGGCGGTGGCAACGGTTTGAGTCTTCATGGGTGGACGGCGGATGAGCCGGATCTTTGCAGTAGGAACGGCTGAACGCTGGAATAACATGCTGATGTAGAGTAAAAACTCTACTGCAATGCAGTCGGAATTTTAGTCACCAGGTGGTTGCCATCGGTTGGGGTAGCCCTGCCCGTGAGGGCAGGGACCTCTTCATCTGAACTTTAAGAGCCTGAAGCCAGGA
>CAINHV010000200.1 GCA_903848965.1 uncultured Opitutia bacterium
ACGTTACACGTCGGCTTGGTCGCACCGGAATCGTCGTTGAATCCCGCTTTGTCCGGCGCCAGTTTCCGCGCGGATCTCACCGCCATTTTCCATGTCTTCCCTCACCCGCCGCCGATTTCTGAAATTGTCCGCCACGGCCGCCGGGGTCGGCGCTCTCGCCCGCTTCCCGGCGCCGGCGTGGGCGCAGCCGACCGGCGCCAACGACGCGATTCGGGTCGCGGTGATCGGCTTCAATTGGCGCGGCCAGGAGTTGATCGATCAATTAGTCCAAACCCGCGGCGTTCGCATCGCCGCGTTGTGCGATCTCGATCCCGTCATCCTCGCCCGGGGCGTCGAGGCGCTGCGCGCGAAGAAAGTTTTGGTCCACGCGACGACCGATGCCCGGGAGCTGCTAACCCGATCGGATGTCGATGCGTTCGTGATCGCGACGGGCACCCGCTGGCACGCGCTGCTCGCGATCTGGGCCTGTCAGGCAGGGAAGGACGTCTACGTGGAGAAGCCGGTGTGCCGGACCATCGACGAGGGTCGCCGGATGATCGCCGCCGCGAAGAAGTACGGCCGCGTGATGCAGGCCGGCACGCAGCTGCGATCGGACGTCGGCCTCGCTGAAGCCGTGCGCCACGTGAACGGCGGGGCGATGGGCAAAATCAAATGGATCCGCGCCGTCGTCTACCGGCCGCGTGACGGGATCGGCCGCCGGCGGCCATGGTATCCGGACACGGTGAACTACGATCTTTTCTGCGGTCCCAGCCCGATGGTCCCGCTCGAACGGGAGAAGCTTCACTACGACTGGCACTGGAGCTGGGACACGGGCAATGGCGACGCGGGCAACCTGGGCGTCCATGTCCTGGATATTGCCCGACGCTTCGGGAACCACGATCAACGGCCGCGCCGGGTTCTTTCCGCGGGCGCCCGACTCGGCGTGGACGACGCCGGCGAGACGCCCAACACGCAGCTCACGATCCTCGATTACCCGGACTTTCCCGTGGTGCTCGATCTCCGCGGCATGCCCGCGCTCAAGGGCCAGGCCGCGCCCGAGACCTTCCGCGGCACCCGCAGCGGCGTGGTCGTGGAGTGCGAGGGCGGCTCGTACGCCGGCTATGTCGGCGGCGCAATTTACGATGCGGCGGGACGCGAGGTACGGAAAATTCCAGGCGACGGCGGCGCCACGCATTTCGATAATTTCTTCGCGGCGATGCGCAGCCGGCGCACCCAGGATCTCGCCGCGCCGATCGAGACCGGTCACGGCTCCACCGCGCTCTGTCACTACGGCAATATCTCGCACCGCATCGGCCGGGCCGTCGCCTGGAAGGAAATCGAATCGGCCTTTGCGTCCATCGACCCTGCCCGCGAGGCGCTCGCGGGACTGGGCGAGCATCTCACGGCGCGCGGCATCGCTCGCGACCGGCTCACCCTCGGCCACTGGCTCGAACTCGATCCGCAGAGCGATGGAGTTGCCGGCATTTCCGGTGGCGATCCGGCGCTGCTCGACCGGGCGCGATCGCTCCTCGAGGAACCGCAGCGTCCGCCGTATATCCTTCCGAATCTCGGCTGAGTCCGGCCCTCATTCGAGCAGCTTCGTAGCAACGCGCACCTGCACCGGCGGGTAAGGTCGGCCCGCGAAGAGTTGCGCGCCATCCGAGAAGCCCTCGGGCCGCCCGGCCAGTTGCCGGATCATCCGCGTGCGCCAGACCGCCACGGCGTCGCGCTGCAGCCCGTCGCGCGCGAGGTCACGTTCCTCCCGCGGGTCCGACTCCAGATCGAAGAGCTGCTCCGTGCCGTCGGCCGGCCGCCAGATGTATTTGGAGCGCCCATCGGTGAGCGCGTGGAAGGCCTGCTCGGCCCCGTAGGTGTTCGCGTGCTCGGAATGCAGGATCGTCCGCACCCGGTTCGTCGCGCCGCGGAGAAACGAGATCAGGCTGACGCCGTCGAGATGGGCCGGGCGCGGCTGGCCCGCCAGCTCGAGCAGCGTGGGCATGATGTCCTCCAGGCATACGGGCTGCGTTGAGCGCTGGCCGGCGGTGAATTTAAGGTCGGCGGAGGCAGCGACAATGAACGGGATGTTGCTCGACCCTTCGTACGGCTCGCATTTCCGGAAGTAGCCGTGATCGCCGAGCATCTCGCCGTGGTCCGTGGTGAGCACGATCACCCACGGCCGGCCCGCCCGCTCGCTGCGCGCGGTGAAGTCCGCGATGAGCGGCGCCACCTCCGCGTCAATCTGCTCGATCAACCCGAAATAGCCCGCCTGCGCCTGCCGCAGACGCTCGCCCTCGAGGCGCACGCGGTTGCCCGCCTTGTTGCCGTCCGGAAGCAGCCCGGCCCAATTGACCCAGTCGCCGCGCGCCGGCGCCGGTAGCGCCGATGCCAACAGCCGATCAAAATTTTTCCGCGGCGGAAAGAGGGGCGGATGCGGCGCGTAAAAGGAAGCCGTGAGAAAAAGCGGTTTCGCCACTTCCGCCTCCGCGACGACGCGGCGGGCTCGCGACGCGATCCAGGCCGTCGGATGCAGTTCGTCCGGCAACGCCCAGGGCTTGGCCTGCCAGAAATTCGTCGTCAGTCCCAGGCCCTCCAGCACGGCGCGAATACCGCGTGACTCCGGCGCCGCGGCCAGCAGCGCCCGGTCGTAGTCGTCACCCGAGAGGTAGGTCGATCCGAGAAACTCCTGCTGGTAGCCCAAATCCCGGTTCGGCGGATCCTGGTGCATGTTCCGACCGACGAGAACCGTCGCATAGCCGGCCCCGGCGAGGAGCGCCGGCAGCGTCGGATGGGTGATCTTCATCGGGGCGTAGCCGACGAGACCGCTCGTCTGCGGAAACAAGCCCGTGAGCAGCGAAAACCGCGCGGGAATGCAGGAGGGACACGTGGTGTACGCCCGGCGGAACAAGGCCCCCTCGCGCGCCAGTCGATCCAGCGTCGGCGTGCGGACCACCGGATGGCCAACACCCGACAGGCTGTCGCCCCGCATCTGATCGGGCATCAACAGCAGGATGTCCGGGGGCACGGCGTGCGCCGGGCACAGGAGCAGACCCAGCGTCACCAGAAGTAAAGCCATCGGCGCAAACCGCGCGCCGTCGGTCTCACGCCTGGGAAAAAAAGCTGCGCGATGCATTTCGGGTCCAACGAATCACCCCGACGGTCGGAGCTCGACTATTTCTTCGGCCGCCGGGTGGAACCCCAAACCAGCCAGCCGCCCAGGGCCAGCAGCAGGATGAGCCACCAAAGATACCGGAGTTCGCGGGCGGCGGCCTCGACGAAGCGGAGGCTCCGGGGGAAAACCAGCAGGAGGAGGACGATTGTCACCACCAACACCAGAAACTGGGCAAAAGCCCGTCCGCGGGGAGTCATCG
>CAINHV010000201.1 GCA_903848965.1 uncultured Opitutia bacterium
GGCAATGGCCAGCACAAAGTCATCCGCCGGGCCGAGACGCTCGCCGATCACTTCGCCACCCTGGATTATCCGGGGTTGAAGCGGTAAGCGGCGACCGAGCGCGGAGCCCTCGCGGCGGGACAGGGCCGCACTTCATAGTAGCGTGCAGTCGGAGGGCTTTCCAACGGCGAGCGCGCCGAAACCGATTGGGGTAGGGCTGCCGCTCGTCGGCAGGCCCTTATTCACGAGGTAAGGAGGATCCGTCGCGAGCGACGGCCCTGCAGTCCACTGCACGATCCCCGCTGCGCCGGCGGGCCCCGGCTCACGAATGCGCCGCTCGCGGAACCTCCCGGAATTCGGCTCGCTTGACCGGGTGATTGTGGCACGTTTTCCGCGCCGGCCGCTCGGTCGTGCCGGTGCTTCGCGAACTCCCCGCCCCGACATCCCATGAGGACCAGAACTGCTCGTTGTTTTCCCGGTGTGATGATCGCTCGCTGGTCGGGATTTGTCCTGCTGCTGGGCGCCGCCGTGCTCCCGGCTGCGAGCCACGCGGCGTCGGCTGCCTTCGGTGAAGCGGGCACGATCGCCTTCACGGATCGCCATTGCTCCACCTGCCACAACGACGTGGATCGCGAGGGCGGACTCGATCTCACGACGCTCGGTTTCAATCCGCAGGACCCGGCGAACTACCTCACTTGGGTGAAGGTCCACGACCGCGTTAGTGCCGGCGAGATGCCGCCGAAGGAGAAGCGGGCGCCGCAGGCTCCGGAGAAATCCGCGTTCCTCAGCGGATTGGGACAATCGCTCACTGCCCTGGGGCAGGAAAAGGACCGGCGCGAGGGTCGGGCGACGCGCCGGCGGATGAACCGCGTGGAATACGAGAACAGCCTCCGCGATCTGCTGGCGGCGCCGTTGCTGCGCGTGCAGAGCCAGTTGCCCGAGGATGGCGAGGCGTTCCGCTTCAACAAGGTCAGCAGCGCGCTCGATGTCTCCTATGTCCACATGGCGCGTTACATGAGCGCCGCGGACTTTGGCATGCGCCAGGCGATGAGCGCGCATTTCAACCGGCCCGCGCCGACGTCGAAGCGCTATTACGCCCGCGAGGTGTTCACTGGCGGCGCGGGCGGGATGGCCGATTCGTTCCGCACGGGTTCACCGGATCGATTGAAGTTTCCCGCGCTCGGCCACCAGCCTCAGCCTGAAGTGCGGGCGCTGACGGCACCGATCACGGTGGGTGAATCCGATCCGCAGCGACGCGAACAGGAGGCAGTGGGCTGGGTGCATTCGCAATACGCGCCGACGGGAATCAGCTTTGCGTGGAGCGATTTCCAGGCGCCGGCCCTCGGCCGGTACAAGATTCGCGTGAGCGGCTACACGCTCTGGGTCGGCCCGCATGGCTTTCGACGGCACGAGGAAGGCACGGGCGACCAGAAGCGGAAGTTCGCCGGCCCGCCGCTCTGGCACCAGCCGAACTACAACGACGTCTCCCCGGGCCGCCGGAACGAACCGCTGGTCATCTATTCGCGGACGCCGACCGTGATTCGCCGCCTCGGCGAGTTCGACCTGCAGCCGGAGCCGACCGTCCACGAACTCGATGTGTTGCTACAGGCGAACGAGACCGTCGTGACCGATGCGGTGCGCTTCTATCGTTCGCGCCCGACGGGTTACCAGGGCGGGTTCACCAATCCGCTCGCGCAGCGGGACGGCGCGCCGGCGGTGGCGTTCCGGTGGATGGAAATCGAGGGCCCGCTCGACGAGGCCTCGACCAGCGCGGGCTACCGGACCCTGTTCGATGAACTGCCGCTGCGGAGACCGGAGGGCGACGCGCCCGGCGTGAACATCGAGCTCGCGGGACCGCCGCCACGCGGTGGCCGGGGCGGTCGTGGCGGACCGGGCGGCCGGGAAGCCGTCGTCGAAGTCGTGACCGCGAATCCCCCGGCCGACGCCGAGCGCCTGCTGCGCCGCTTCATGCAGCGCGTGTATCGCCGTCCGGTGGACGAGCCTGACGTGCAGCTCTTCCTTCAGCTCATCCGGCAGCGGCTCGACGCCGGTCTTGGTTTCGCCGGCGCGATGCTGGCGGGATACACGGCGGTGCTGGCCTCGCCGGCCTATGTGTTCATCGACGAGGCGCCGGGCCGGCTCGATGACTACGCGCTCGCGACGCGGCTCGCGCTCTTCCTGTGGAATTCGCAGCCCGACGAAGCGCTGCGGGCCACGGCGGCGCGGGGCGAGTTGCAGCGACCCGCCGTGCTGCGGCGCGAGACGGAACGACTGCTCGCCGATC
This sequence comes from uncultured Opitutia bacterium, assembly GCA_903848965.1. Lineage (GTDB taxonomy): Bacteria > Verrucomicrobiota > Verrucomicrobiia > Opitutales > Opitutaceae > ER46. Next base: position 2,264 of record CAINHV010000201.1, read on the forward strand.
CCAAGGCGGAGCGGTTCGTGTCAGCCTTCCTCGATTACTGGCTCGAGCTGCGGAAAATGGAGGACACGTCGCCGTCCACGACGCTCTACAACGACTACTATCTCGACGATTCGCTGACCGAGGCGGCGCTGACGGAAACACAGCAGTTCTTCACGGAGCTGCTGCGCCACAACCTGCCGGCGCGGAACGTGGTCGATTCGGACTTCACCTTCCTCAACGACCGCCTCGCATCACACTATGGCATCGCGGGCGTCGAAGGCGTGATGATGCGGCGGGTGGCGTTGCCCGCGACCTCCCCGCGCGGCGGGCTGATGACGCAGGCGAGCGTGCTCAAGGTGACGGCGAACGGCACGACGACCTCGCCGGTGCTGCGCGGCAAATGGATCATGGAGCGGATCGTGGGCTACGACATGCCGCTGCCACCCGCGGCGGTCCCGGCAGTCGAGCCGGACATCCGCGGTGCGGTCACGATTCGGCAACAGTTGGAAAAACATCGCGCGGACGAGAGCTGCGCGACGTGTCATCGGAAGATCGATCCGCCCGGCTTTGCGCTGGAGAGTTTCGATGTGCTCGGCGGCTGGCGGGAGCGCTACCGCGCGACCGCGACGAACACCGCGCCGGAGGCCGGCTTCGGCAAGAACGGCTGGCCCTTCGCCTTCGCGCTCGCGCAACCGGTGGACCCGAGCGGCACGCTGAATGGGCGGCCCTTCACCGATGTGCGCGACTTCAAGCGGTTGCTGCTCGAGGACGAGGCGCAGATCGCCCGCAACGTCGTGCGGCAGCTCGTGATCTTCGCGACGGGTGCGCCGATCCGTTTCGCCGACCGCGATGAGATCGAGAAGATCCTCGAGGCCACGCGGCGACAGGAATACGGCGTTCGCAGTCTCCTGCACGCGGTGGTGCAGAGTGATTTGTTTCGGAACAAGTAAGGCTGGCCGGGGCGGCCAGCCCTGGAGTCGCCCAAGGCGACCTATTCGTTCGTGGCTGCGAGCGTGAGCGAGTGGCGGGGGGCGGGCGACCCGCTGGCATCTCTGATTCCTGGCTTCCTGGCTTCAGGCTCGATCTGAATCGACCGGAGCAGGGATTGAGCCTGAAGCCAGGAATCCAGGAATCCAAACGGCGACCGGTAGATCGGACCGGGTGTCATAGCCGTGGTCTCCAACCGGTGAAGATCCATAGAACGTGTCGTGCACCTCTTCTGAGGTGAAACCGACGCGGGCAATTGGAGGGACGAGGTCCCCCGAGTCCGAATCCGTGAAGCCATGCCATCGGCCTCGACGGAGCTCGGCCCTCCAGACGACAGGAAGTGCATGAC
>CAINHV010000202.1 GCA_903848965.1 uncultured Opitutia bacterium
CCTCACGGGCAGGGCTACGCCGAGCCAATTAACTTCGGATTCAAAGCATGTAGCCACGAGCACCAGCGAGTTGACCAACCTGCCGTCAACTGGCGGGCGCTCGTGGCTACGACTTCACCCGCCCCGCTCAGCGGGCTTCGACGCGGAGGATGCCCTTCATCGTCGCAGCGTGTCCGGGAAAGCTGCAGATGAACTCGTAATCGCCCGGGGCGGTCGGCGCGGTGAAGAAAATCGTGTCGCTCGCCTCGGGTTGGATCAGCGCGGTGTGATACAACACATCGGCGGACTCCGGGACGTAACTCTTGGCCGGTCCCTCGAGCCCGAGAGCGAGCGCGGCGGCGCCGACGGCTTCGCCGCGACCTGGCGCACAGAGGACGAAGTTATGCAGCATGTCGTCGGAGTTGCGGAAAACGAGCCGCACATTGGAGCCCGCGGCGACGGTGAGCAGCGGGGTGTCGAACTTCATGCCGGGCAGCGTACCGAGCAGAATCGTGCGATCGCCGTCAGCATTGGTCCACGTGCCGGGCAACCTGCTGGGATGCTTGGCGGTGGCGACCGTCGCGGCGGCGGGCACGGGGGCGACACACAGCTCAGCCTCATTGGGTTCGAGCGGGATGATCCGGTTGCCGTCGGGAAAACGATTAAGGGTGTAATACGCGGTGGCGTGGAGCAGCGGTTCGCCACTCTTCGCGGCACGGAGGCCGGTGGCCTTGATTTCGTGCACGTAGCCCTCGCGCAAACAGGCGCCGGCGAGACGGACGCTGAGCCCGTCGGGCGCCACGACGACCTTGCGAATCGGGCAGGCCACGCGATTGACGGGCGCGCTGCCGTAGGCGCGATGATAGAGGTAGGTGAAGCCGGAGATGTTGTAGTTCTCTGGCTTCGCCGCCGCGATCGGATCGACGGGCTCGGTGAACGTCAGCACGAAGCCGTCGGGCTGGGCGCGTACTTCCTTGATTTCAAACGGGACTTTTCCGGTCCATTCGAGCCGCTCGAGGCCCTGCTGCGCGGGACCGACGGCGCCCCAGCCGCGGGCGGTTTCACCGGCGAACATCACGCCATCCTCGCCGTAGGTGAGCCGGATGATGCCGCAGTTGAAGCCCTCGCGGAACGGGAATACCGCGCCCTGCCACACGCCCTTGATCTTCTCGAGGGCGATGCGGTTGATTTTGCTCTGGCCCTGATCGGCGATGAAAAGCTGGCCGGCGAACGGTCCGAATTTCCCGGCGGTGGTGTCCTCCACGATGCCGGAGTTGGAAATTCCGAGCACGGCGTGCGGGAGCCAGACGGCGGGAAGCTTGAGTCCGGGCATCCGCTTCGCGACGTCCGGGAAAGGTTCCTCGAAGTCACGGATGTCCTCGGGGCGAAGTTTCACGGTCGAGCCGGGCAGGCGGCTCCAGGCGAGGCTCGCCGGATGGCCGGCAAAGTCGCCCGGTTCCACGTGGGTGATCCGACCGGAGCCGACCCACTCGCCCTGGTTGTCCGCGAAGAACCAGTCGCCCTGCGACGTGACCGTGAAACCGCACGGCGAGCGCAGCCCGGCGGCGACGGGTGTCATCTGGCCGTCGGGCGTGATCTCGACCATCCAGCCGCGCCACGGTGCGGGCGCCTGGGTGGCGCCACCGAAGGCAACATTGAGAGCGACACGCACGTTGCCGTTGGGCGCGAGCACGGGACCGAAGGCGTACTCATGGTAGCTGCCGGAAACGGGAAACTTGTAGACGGTCTCGAAGATATCGGCGCGGCCGTCGTTGTCGGTGTCGACCAGCCGCGTCAGCTCCTGGCGTTGGGCGACGTAGTAGCCGCCTTTGGGTGCGGCGATGATCCCCAGCGGCTCGTGGAGTCCCGAGGCGAATAGGGTGAACTTGGGCTGCGGATTCGCGTCGTAGGCGCCGTCGATCCACCAGACCTCGCCGCGCCGCGTGGTGACGAGGAGGCGTTTGCCGGGGAGGGGAAGAATGCCGCTGGCCTCGAGGACGATGTCGTCGGGAATCGGAATCGGCGTGCGCTTCCAATAGGTCTCCTCGCGGGCGACGAGTTCGCTCGAGGGCCGGATGAAGCGCTCGGCAGAGGACGGGTTTTGAACTTGATCCGCGGCGAGAAGTCCGCCGGCGAACAGCGGGCTGAAAAGGAACGCGCCGACGAGAACGCGGCGGGCACGGGCAGAGGGGGAGGGGAAGGAGAAGGGTTTCATCGCGGGAGTTACCAAACGATATTGTAGGCGATGGGGGTCTCGAGGGTGGCGTTGGTCAGGGGCACGGCGAGTTGCATGCGGCCCTCGCGGGAACGGAGCACGGCGGGCTGGGCGGCATCGGCGGGCCAGTCGAGGTACCATTCGCGATCGCCGATGATCCATCCGCCCCCGCCGGGTTGGGGTGCGATCGTGGGAGCATCGGCGAGCAGGACCCACGCGGACCAGTCGGGCAGCCGGCCCTTGAACGCGAGCCGGCGGGAGAGTCCGCGGCCATCGGCGGCAGCGGCGACGCGATCCGTCACGGCGATGTCGGCGAGCGCGGCGCGGAACACGGGCTGGCCATCGGGCTCGAGCGTGTAGCCCTGGGATGACCACAGGGACTCGGGTCGATCCGGCCAGCCGCCGCCCTGGGCAAACTCGATCAACGCCACGAGCGGCTTGTTGCCGAAGGTCAACGCCGGGCCGGTGGGCTTCGCGAGCTGGTTGATGCCTCGGCCATCCCACATCTCGAAGACATCGAGGAACGAACCCCGCCAGCCGCGCAGCAGCGCGCCGGTGTCGAAGTCGTACGCGTAATGCACACCCCCGGGCGAGCCGATGGAAGCGGCATAGAGCTGTTTGCGCGGCTCGAACGGGACGAAGCCGCGGAGAACTTGCACGCGATCACGCGCCTCCACCGGGAGGGTCAGTGGCCGGCGGGCGCTGGGCGGCGTGGCCGTTGGCTCCCGTACGGTGAGGGCTTGCGGCGCAAGCCCCGGACCCTCGACGAGCAAATCGAAGCGCGGCCGGCCCGCGGCGGTGTGGATGACATCGAGCCGAAACGCGTGGCGGCCGGCGGTCAGCGCGGCGGTCCCGGGTTGGTGCGTGCGCTCGAGGGGAACGATCACGGGCTGGCCATCGATCATCAGCCGGGAGACGCCGGCGCCGTCCAGGCGGAACGCGTAGTTGCCGGCCTGCGGGATGTCGATCGAGCCGCGGAAGACGAGGGCGCCTTTGCCGCCGGTTTCGATGCTGCCCGGGGAAAAGGGCCCGGGTCCGCCAGACCTGGCAGCGGTCTGGGAGTCGTATTCGCCAATGCGCCGAAACTCCCCGCGATACAAACTGTAGGCGACGTCGGTGACGCCAACCTGATCGGGGCGGGCGCGTTTGACGGCGAGCGAGCGCAGCGCAATCGGACCGTGATCGCCTTGGATCATGATCGGACCGGTGGGCTTTTCGTCGACGAAGGCCGGTCCGCGGGTCGGGCCGGTGACCTCGACATTCTCGTGGATCACGAAGCCGTTGAGCGCGACGCGGACGAACCGCGCGTTGGCGATTTTGCGCCCGGTGGCATCGAAGCGCGGCGCGGTGAACTCAACGTGCAACTGTTGCCAGAGCCCCGGCGCCCGGCTCGCGTTGCTGCGCGGTGCGTGACCCTCGTAGCCCTGCTGACCGGCCGGGCGCGTGGCGTCCCAACGCTGATAGATCCCGCCGCAATCCCCCGCGGTCGGCGTCGCCTTGCCCCAACTGTCGATGAGCTGGATCTCGTAGCGACCCTGCAGATAGATGCCGGAGTTGGAGCCGACCGGGAGGAGAAATTCGAGATCGAGTTCGACGTCGCCGTGCTCCCAAGCGGTGAAGAGATTTTCCTTCGCCGCATCTGAGGGCACGTTGATCAACACGCCTGATCCAGGGAGGGCCATGAGGGCCTTCTCGCGTCGCGGATCGCCGCCGACGCCACGGGCGAGCTGCCAGTTGGCGCCGGGAGCGCGAAAGGTCGTGAGCGAGTCCAGCGGGATCGGATCAGGCGGGAGGAGCGATTGGGCGTGAGTCGTCGCAAGGAGGCCGAACGCGAGGACGAAGGCGGTACAAACGAAGCGGGCAGGGGTAGGCACGTCGGCCGCAATCTCGCGGTGCCTGGTCCCGACGGCAACGGATTTTCGATGGCGGTTGGTAGTTCCGCCTTCA
>CAINHV010000203.1 GCA_903848965.1 uncultured Opitutia bacterium
GGCGTGAACGGGCACGATGGGTTATAAAAATGGTGGAGGTGGCGGGAGTTGAACCCGCGTGCCCCTGGCCTTCGCGCACCGCGTCTACCTAATATAGTGTGACTTTGATCTCGCCGGTGTTACGCGATCACGCGCGCTTAAGCACCAGCCAGTCCCCGGATGAAGATACAGCGCGCCGTCCGCGGACGGCTCCGCGCGCTATGCCTGCTGTCGACGTCAGTTCCAACTAGCAGGTGTCGTTGGACCGACGTGGCTGACAATTAAGCAGCCAGGGGCATTTCTTCGTTGTTGCCGTTTGTTTTTTCGCAGGGGGATTTACGAGAGACCCACGACTCTCGACAGGCAGCGGCGCACTCCAACCAAGGGTAGAATCCAGAACACCCCCGTAAAACGAAGGGCGGAGGCCGGAGGGTCGAAGACCCTGGCGGACACCGCCCGGCGATTGGTGTGCAAACCAATCAAAGAACAGGACCGCGGAACATGCGCCCGACATGAGCGATTGCAAGCCCGCCGAAGATTCGCGTTTGCGGCCCGCTGCTTTCATGCGACACGTGGGGCATGAACATCACACGCGGCCAGACGGTCGGTTCGAAGCGCGGACCGGCGGACTATTTTACCGGCACGGTTTGGGTGGACGAGATTGCCGCCGGCCCGAACCAATCCGCCGTGCGAGCCGTGTCAGTCAGCTTCGAACCCGGCGCGCGCACGGCCTGGCACACCCATCCGCTCGGCCAGATGCTGCATATCGTGTCCGGGGTGGGACGCGTGCAGAAGGAAGGTGGCCCGGCGATCGAGGTCCTGCCAGGCGACACCATCTGGTTCGAGCCCGGCGAGCGCCACTGGCACGGCGCCGCGCCGAATCGCGCCATGGTGCATCTCGCGATTCATCAGGCCGACGCCTCGGGCAACGCCGTCACCTGGCTCGAGCCCGTGAGCGACGCGGATTATAATCGCCCCGCGTAGCCACCGAGTAGCCACGAGCGCCCGCGGGTGGAGGAGGTGCTTCTCCTCACCGCTTCAGGCTTTTGACAGGATCGACAGGAGCCGAACCGCGGATTGGCCCGATAGAAACATCCGGTGTTCCCGTCCAATCCTCCTCTGCCATCCTGAGCGTCTTGTCCAAATCGGGATGCCTTGGTCGAAGTGGCATGGGTCTCCCGACCCATGCAGACGGATCCGACTTACTTGATGATTTTCACGGGTCGGGAGACCCGTGCCACTCGAGCCGCGATCCGCGCGCTTACGTCGTCACACCGAGCAACCCGCGGGTGAATTGGAAGTCCACCGCGCCCTGCAGCATCGAGACGGGCGTGAGGGTGCGCTCGGCGACTTGTCCGATCATTCGGACGAGCGCGGCCTCATCGTCGGTGGTCTGGCCCGTGAGGAACAGGTCGATGTCGTCGGCCGGCAGGATGCCGCGACGGGACGACTCCGCGGCCTGAATAACCGGGACGAGCGGATGACCCTGTTGCGCATGCGCGCCCACGATGCCGAGCGCGAGATGCGCCCCGCAGCCACCAAGCCCGGTGAGATTCTCGACCCAATGATCCGTCTCGGTGGCGACGACGTGTAAGCCGGGCCGCGGGGCCGCCTGCCCGTAGGCGAGGGTCGCATGCGGCGCGGTCGAACCCAACACCGCGGTGCGGTACCCGGGGTTCGCGAGCAGCGGATCGCTCTCGGGAATCAGGACGGTGCCGCCCTTGCTGACCACGGCGCGCGTGATCCGGGCGAGCGCCTCGGCGGTCGAGGCCGTGACGGGCGCGGCGGTGAGCAACGCGATCGTGAGCGCACCCAGATCGGCGACGCGGGTCGTCGCGGGCGGCAGCTCGGCGAACCGGCCGGCGAACCAGGCTTCGACGTTGCCAATGGCCTTCTCGATGCCGCCGTCGAGTTGAACGCTGGCCCAGCCGAAGCGCGACAGCGCCACGCCCCCGGACTCGAGGTGATGGCGCATCACGTCGTTCGGAATCTTCTCGCAGCCGTGCTCGAGCAGCAGCGCCGCGCCGACGTTCGGGTGCGTGATGTAGCCCTGGTAAGTCCGGTTGAGCAGATGATACATCGACTCGCCGCCGAAGCCGCAGCCCTCGGTGTGCGTGAGTGCGACAAAACGGGAGATGCCCTGCGTGCGCCCGAGCTGTTTCGCGTTGAGGCGATCGGCGGCGAGCCGCGCGATCTGTGCCGCGCAGAGGCTCGTGGGCAGGATCAGGGCGACGCGTTCGGTCGCCGGCCGGCCGTCGACGCCAGTGCCGACGTGAAGGGCGCGGTCGCCCGCCTGACTCCCGGCGACCGAGGTTGCGCCGAGTGCGAGCGGCACGCCGTCGGGCGCCTTGCGCGCGCGGAGTTCGTCGAGGTGCGAACGATCCGTCTGCCGCCAGTTGCGCCAGAGGGAAACCTGCGAGTGGCCGGCGTGCTCGCCCTTGGTGCGCTGGCCCGAGGCGGTCGCGATCACGAGGTCGAGGGACTCGGCCGTGAGCTGCTCCATCGACTCGCCGTCGAGGTAGCGGCCGGCGTTGATGTCCATTTCATGGATCAGCAACTGGTGCCGTCGCGAGGTCGTCGTGATCTTCAGCGTTGGGGTGAATGGGAAGTTCGTGATCGAGCCGTTGCCGGTGACGAAGAGAATCAGGTTGCAGCCCGCGCCCATCTGGCCGGCGATGCCCTCGAGATCGTTGCCGGGGCCGTTCATGAAGTAAAAACCGGGACTGTTGAGCGGCTCGGCGTAGTCGATGACGTGCTCGAGCCGCGTGCGGGGATCCTTCTTGTGAATGGCGCCGATCGACTTGAGCGAGATGTTGTAGAGCCCGCGCATTTTGTTGCCGCCGGACGGATTGCTTTCGGCCGTCACGCCGTGCCAGCTCAGCCGCTCCTTGAAGAACTCGATCTTCTGCAGGAAGGCCTTCGCGGTCGCGAGATCGCGGGTGTTCTTCAGCAGGTAGGCCTCGGCGCCGACCGACTCGTCGGTCTCGGTCAGGACGCCGATGCCGCCATGGCGAATCACCTCGTGGACGATCGCGCCCGCGAGGGGATTGCCGGAAATGCCGGAGAATGCGTCGGAGCCGCCGCACTGCAGCGCGATGCGCAGGCCGCTGATGGACTCGGGCGTGCGCTGAAGCGCGGACACCTTGGGCAGCCAGCCGCGGACGATCTTCTCGCCCTCGGCCAGGCCGGCGGCGATGCCGTGCTGGAGCGAGAGAAACTGGTGCGGAACGTCGTCGATCGGGTAGCCCTCCTTGCGCAGGTATGCGGCGAGCCGGGCGTTGGTGATCGGCTCGGTGCCGTAATCGACGGCGAGGACCGCGCCGACATTCGGGTGCACCATGAAGCCGGAAAGCGCGCGTAGGATTTCGGTGGTGTTGTTGGGTTCGCCGGGGCCGCTGCCCTCGGTGTGGGCGATGGCGACGATGCCATCGAGGCCGGGATGTACCTTGGCCAAGGCTTGGAGCCGGGCCGCAAGCTGGCGGGCAAAGCTGGCGGTCTCGGACGTGGTGCCGAGGATCACGATCGTGTTGCGCGTGCCGACGCCGCGGCCGCCGGGCCGGCGATAGCCATTGAACGTCCGGGGCTGCGGGGCGGGATCGAGGGCCGGCCCCGGCTGGAATGTCCGATCATCGAGGTTTAACGCCTCGAGGTGATCGGCGAAGTTGGGCTCCTTCGGCAGCGAGACGCGGTCGAGCCGGCGGACGGCCATGGCGTCGAGCATCGACTGGTTGGAAACGTAGTCGCCGGGCGCGATGGACTGGGTGGCGGTGCCGAAGGGCAGGTTCCACGACAGGAGGAACTCGCCCGTCGCGATCGGCCGAATGGCGAAGCGGTGTCCTTCGAGGACGGTGTGGGTCAGTTCGCAAGTCGTGCCGGCGGGCAGGGCGATGGCGGTGCCGACCTCAAGGCGGCGGATCGCGATGGCGACGTTGTCACCGGGCGCGGGCAGGCGGGCCACGGCAGCGAAGGCGAGGGGAGTGGGCATTCGGTCATTGAACCAACAGGGATGCGCCTGTCGAGGAAAGCAGTGGAGGTCGGTCGTGTCGCCTGAAGGCGGGACAACGAACGAAACTGGCAGTGTCGCCAAGGAGTCCACGCCTGGAGGGCCGGGGTCCCTCGAGGCCAGGGTTGATGGATGGCCGACCAGACGTTGCGGGCGCGCACGAGGCGCGCCCCTGCGAAATGCGGGCGCGGCCAAGCCGACTTGTAACGCATTACTTGGATTCCGAAGTTAATTGGCGCGGCGTAGCCCTGCCCGTGAGGGCAGGGACTTCTTCATTGCTTCGCCTAAAGTCGTCCCGCTGCTCACGCAGCGGGCTACGATGCCAACTTCGGAATCCAAGCATTACGTTACTGCGGCCTCGGCGGAGCTCGGCCCTCCCGTTGCGGCGGGCCTTCGTGGGCGAAGCGCCTAGCCTTTTCGTGTCACGTAATGCGTTACAACCGGCCAATCGGCGGCGGCGAGGTCGACGCCCGGGAGTTCGGCCGGTGCGATCCAGCGGACGGCGATGTGTTCATGCGGATGCGGCTCCGGACTGCCAGGGGCGAGGGCGCAGACGAACGGAATCATCTCAATCGTCACGGTCCCGTAGTCGTGCGTGAACGAAGGCAGGTCGTGCGTGATGTTGATCGTGCAGCCGAGTTCTTCACGAATCTCGCGAATCAGGGCGGCGGCGGGTTCCTCGCCGGGCTCCACCTTGCCGCCGGCGAACTCCCATTTGAGCCCGAGGTGTTTGTGCGCGGGCCGCTGCGCGATCAGGACTTCGCCGCGATCGTTCTCGATCACCGCGCAGACGACAGGAATGGGTTTCGCCACGGGCCGAGTGGAGTGTGCCGGCTGCCGGGTCGCAAGCGCGGGACCGCCCACGCCTGGAGGGCCGGGCGCCGCCGAGGCCGTCTACGATTGCATCCAAGGCCTCGACGGTGCTCGGCCCTCCAGCCAAGGGACAAGGGGAAAGGGGGGCCGTTGGTCCGCTGCCCGCACTTCCCGGCCTTCCTGTTCAAATCGACCCGAACCCATGCCGGAAAATTATTTCGATCGCTGCAACTTTCCCGCACCTGCCGGGTTTTCGTGACATGAAAACCTTCCTGAAAGTCCTCATAATTATCGCGCTGGCGATTGTCGCGGTGAAGCTCCTGCCGCTGACGCTGGTCGTCGGCGGCCTCCTGGCGGCGGGCGTCGCCCTCCTCGCGGTGATCGGGGTTTCGATGCTCGCGATCGGCACCTGCCTCGGTCTCGGGCTCATCGCCCTGCTCTCGCCGCTCTGGCTGCCGGTTCTCGCCCTCATCGGAATTGTCATGCTGGTGAAGCGCCACAATCGCTCGGTGGCCTGAGGCTGCTCAAAGCGACGGAGCCATACCGATGAGCGAGTGGCACGGGTCTCCCGACCCGTGAACCACGATCGGAATGCACTTCACGGGTCGGGAGACCCGTGCCACCCATCCATCCCACTCGCTCACGCTCGCGGCCACGGGCAGGGAATTTCAAACGAGCCGAAGCCCAGCCGGGCTCCCGCGCAAGTCACCATTCGGCATTCGCCACTCGCCGCTCCGAATTTGGTCCCGATTCGGGCTCGTGCCGGTCGCCGGGTCCGGTTTGCTCGGCGGCGAATGACCGGCGACCTTCCCTCGAGCATCGTGGTGGACATCTGCTTCCTCGGGCGGACCGGGGGCGCAGTGAAGTCGCTCGAGGGATTCAAGAAGGGGCATCACCACGTGCCCGACGCGGCCAACGCGACGACCAACGCGTTCCTCGGCAAATTGTGCGCCACCGAACTGACCCGCGAGGCCGAGACGCTCTTCCAGGACGTGCGCTCCGCCCTGGCCTACAAGCGGAAGGAAATGGCGCTGAGTGTCACCCCGCCGCTGGCGGTGCTCACGGCCCGGGACTTCACAGTCGAGATCACCTACGCGCTCGAGGAACTCGCGCCGGAGCGCTACGGCGTGCTCACGACCCTGCGCGGCCTGCAGAATCGGGAGCTGGCCCAAACGGAGGATTTCGGACGCGTGTTCGCCCGCCGGTTCTCCGAGATTTCATTCGCCCTGAGGAAAGGCGCGCGGGTCGAGGCGGTGATCGATGCGATCGAGAATCTCGAGGGTCGGGACGGACTGTCGGTGACCTATCCTTCGGACTGTCACGAGTGCACGATTGCCGTCGAAGGGATCGACGCGCGCGTGCGCTGCACCGGATCGACTTTGGAAATGGTGTTTCCGCGGCCGGGTGCGCCCGCCGAGTTGATCGAGACCTTCGCTGCCGTGCGCGGGGCCTTCGCGATCACGAAGGTGCTGGCCGGGTTGATCGTGGAATAGATCCGCGCGCGGCCACTCGCTCACGCTCGCCGCCGCGGGCGGAGGGCGGGTTTGTAACGTAATACCTGGATTGCGAAGTTGGCATCGTAGCCCGCTGCGTGAGCAGCGGGACGACTTTAGGCGAAGCAATGAA
>CAINHV010000204.1 GCA_903848965.1 uncultured Opitutia bacterium
CACTGCGCGTCGTCGCCGACCGCCATGACCCGGTGATGCGAGCCGATCAGATCCACAATCTGGGCCTGCAGCGTGTTGGTGTCCTGGTATTCGTCGACCAGCACATGACGGAAGCGATGCGCGAAGTACGCCGCGGTCTCGGGCGACTGGCGCAGGAGCTGGAGCCAGAATTCGAGGAGATCGTCGTAGTCGACGACGTTGGCGGTGCGTTTCGCCTCGGCATACTTCCGGGCGAAGAGCGGGGCCCGCTCCATGATCGCCTCGTGTTGCGGGTAATAGCGCGTGATGACCTCGTTGAGCGGCAGCTGGGTGTTGCGCGCCATCGAGAGCAGTGAATGCAGCGGGCCGGGCCGCGGGTGGGTCTTGTCCTTGAAGAACGTGCGATCCGCGGCCTCGACGGCATCGCGGAGCACCCCCTCGGACTCCTCGGCGTCGAGGATGGTGAACGAGCGCGGGAGCCCAATCGCCTCGCCATGCGTGCGCAGCGCGCGATGGCCGATGCTGTGAAAAGTCCCGCCCCAGAAACGGGCGGGTTCGACGCCGGTGAGTTCCTGCACGCGGTGGAGCATCTCGCGGGCGGCCTTGTTGGTGAAGGTGAGCAGCAGGATCTCGCCGGGCCGGACGCCCTGCGAAAGCAGGTAGGCCACGCGGTAGGTGAGGGTGCGGGTCTTACCCGAGCCGGCGCCGGCGAGGACCAGCAGCGGGCCCGGTTCCGCCGTCACCGCGGCGAACTGCTCGTCGTTCAACTGCGCGCGGAAGTCGATCGGCGGGATGCCGTGCGGCGCGGACGAGGAGTCGAGGGCGAAATCCATGAAGCGCCAAACGTTCAGGCAAAGGCGCGAAGAGGCCAAGGGGAAATCAGTCCGGCCGCCAAATCATCAGGACATGTTCCAGGGTTTCGCCGGACTGGACGAAACCGAGCCGATCGTACAGGGCCCGCGCCGCGGGATTGGACTTCAGGACCGTGAGCCGCACCGGGCGGCGTTGCTGCCGCCCCTCGGCGAGCAGCGAACCGATCACCGCACTGCCGAGACCGTGCCCTTGAAACCGGGGCTCGATCTGAATGTTGGCGAGGAAGATCTCGGCCGGTTCGCGCTCGACATGCAGGAGCCCGGCATTTCGGTTTTCCACGCGGATAATCTGCATGTTGGCCAGCTCCGCGGGCACGTGGAACCGCGCGCGCTGGGCGTCGTCGTCCCAATGGCCGAACGTGTCCTCCACGTAGCCCCGCATGGTCGCGCGCCGCACCGAATAAAGCCACTCGGCGTCGGCCGGCCGGGCGGGGTGCAGCGTGAAGTTCATGGCGCGCAAGACGCGACGGAAATGCCGGCGGACCGCCCTGGATGAAAGCGCAAAGTGGCGAGGTAACTTTTCCCGGAAACTCCCGACTCGCGCGTTGGTCAACAGGGGAGCAACCTCCTCCTTCTGCGACGCCATGAAATTCCTCTCTGCCATTTTTCTCGCGACCGTCCTTGTGCCCTGTGCACCCGCCCAGCCGGCGTTGACCGTTTACAGCCAGAATTTCGCCGTGGTGCGGGAGCGCGTGCCGCTCAACCTGCAAGCGGGCGACAACGCCGTGACCTTTGCCGGGGCGACGCTGCAGCTGGAACCCGACTCGGTCGTCCTGCGCGATCCCGCCGGCCGCGTGCAGATTCGCGTGCTCGAGCAGAGCTACCGCGCCGATGTGATGTCCCAGGGCCTGCTCCTCTCGTTGAACGAAGGAAAGGAGATCGATTTCCTCGTCCGCGGTCAGGATGCCAAGGAGCACACTGTCCACGGGAAGATCATCCGCAGCGGCTACAGCCCGGGCGGGCAGCCGACCGATCCGATCATCGAGGTCGACGGCAAACTGCGCTTCTCGCTTCCCGGCGAGCCGCTGTTTCCGGCGCTGGCGGGTGACGGGATCCTGAAGCCGACGCTGACCTGGAGGATCGCCGCCGATCAGACCGCCCAGTTTCAGGCCGAACTCGGCTATGTGACCGGCGGAATGAGCTGGCAGGCGGCCTATAATCTCGTGGCACCGGAGAAGGGCGACCTGCTCGACATCGTTGGATGGGTGACAGTGAACAACCAGAGCGGGAAAGTCTTCGAGAACGCCACCGTCAAGCTGATGGCGGGTAACGTGAACAAGATCGCCCCCAAGGGCACTCCCGGCCCGATGGCCCGGCGGGAACTGATGATGACGGCGGTGGCGGACATGGGTCAGGTGACCGAAAAGGCCTTCGACGAATTTCATCTCTATTCCCTCGCGCGATCGGTGACCCTGCGGGATCGGGAAACCAAGCAGGTCGAGTTCATGCGCGCCATCGGGGTGAAGGCGCCGGTGATTTATGTCTACGACGGAGGCTCAAACTTCGGCCAGTTTTACGGCGGCATGAATCGGGACCCCGGCTATGGCACGCAGAGCAACAGCAAGGTTTGGGTCATGCGCGAGTTTCGGAACAGCGAGGACAACAAGCTCGGCCTGCCGCTGCCCAAGGGCCGGATGCGCTTCTACCGTCGCGACGACGCCGACGGCCGGATTGAGTTCACCGGCGAAAACGAACTCGAGCACACCGCGAAGAACGAATTGATCCGTATCTACACGGGCGATGCCTTCGACGTCGTCGGCGAACGGGTTCGTACGGACTTTCAGAATAGCGGCCGGCAGGACTACGCCGAGGAGTCGTTCGAGATCAAGGTGCGCAATCGCAAGGCCGAGCCGATCGAGGTCCGCGTGGTCGAGCACCTGTATCGCTGGAGCAACTGGCGGATCCTGCAGCAGTCCGACGAGTCCACGAAGAAGGACGCGCAGACGATCGAGTTCCGCATTCCGCTGAAGCCCGACGAGGAGCGCACCGTGACCTATCGGGTGCGCTACGACTGGCGGTAGGTTTTTGCGGCGCCAAAACCTAGAGCAGCACCAGGTCGTTCCGGTGCACGACTTCGAGGCGTTTCCGCGTTGGGTAGCGCGCCGCGACGGCCGGTCCCTGTTGGCCGGCGAGGGCGGAAATCTCGTTGCTCGCGAAGCCGGTCTTGCCACGGGCGATGATCGTGCCGTCGGGACCGGCGATATTGACGATGTCACCCGCGGCGAATTCGCCCGTCGCGCCGGTGACACCGACGGCCAGGAGGCTGCGGCCCTGTTCCTGGAGGACGGGAACCGCGCACGCGTTGATCGCAATCGTCCCGGTCGGCCGCTGGAAGTAGGCGAGCCAGCGTTTCTTCGCGTCGAGCGGCAGGCCACTGGGGACGAAGAAGGTGCCCGGTCCGCGACCGCTGAGCAGCCGCGCGATGATATCCGTTTCGGATCCGCTCGCGATGAACACACCGCAGCCCGCGCGGGTGGCGACCTTGGCCGCGGAGATCTTCGAAATCATGCCGCCGACCGCCGTCTCGCTCGTCGTCCCGCCGGCCATCGCCTCGATCTCCGGGGAGATGCGCTCGACGACGGGCACGATTTCCTTCGTGCCCTTGAGATCGATCAGGCCCGGCGCGGTCGAGAGGATGATGAGGTGGTCGGCCTGCGCGAGGCTGGCGACCATCGCGGACAGCGTGTCGTTGTCACCAAACTTCAGCATCGCCTGAATTTCCGCGGCGCTGACGGTGTCGTTCTCGTTGATGATCGGAATCGTGCCGTAGCTCAGCAACTGCTCGAGGCATTGCTTTATGCCAAGGTAACGCTCGCGGGCCCGGAGATCCTCGTGGGTCAGGAGGACCTGGGCCACGATCAGATCGTGCCGGGCGAAACCGGCCTGCCAGGTCTGCATCAGTCGCGATTGCCCGATGGCCGCGCAGGCCTGTTTCTTCGAGATTTCCTTGGGCCGCTTCGCGAGGCCAAGGGCCCCCATGCCCAGCCCGACCGCCCCGGAGGAGACGACAATCACCTCGATGGCCTTGGACCGGAGGGCGGCGATCTCACCGCAGACGGCGCCCATGCGCGCGGTGTCCAGTTTGCCTCCGCCGGAGGTCAGCACGCCGGTGCCGAGCTTGATCACGACCCGGCGGGGTGTGTGCGTGGAGGAAATTTTGGGCACCGAAGGACGCGCGCCGTGGGCGGGTTAAGTTGGCAGGGATCCCGGACCCGTGCCAGCGACCTTACACCGTGAGGAGATCCTTCTCCTTGTGGGCGAGGTGCTCATTGATGCTCTTGATCGCGGCGTCGGTCGCGGCCTGCAGTTCCTTCTCGACGCGCTTTACTTCATCCTCGGGCAGCTTGGCCTTTTTCATCGCATCGAGCGAGCCGTGCCGGACGTTGCGCACGTGGACGCGGCCTTCCTCGGCGAGCTTGTGGGCGGTCTTGACGAACTGCTGCCGGCGTTCGCGGCTCATTTCCGGGAGTGGCACGCGGATGATCTTGCCGTCGATAATCGGATTGAAGCCGAGGTTCGCCTCCTGGATGCCCTTCGCAATGGCCTTCGCGAGGCCGACATCCCACGGCTGGATCTGAATCATGCGGGCGTCCGGCGTCGAAATCGCCGCGCACTCCTTGAGTCGCATGGCGGAGCCATAGGCGTCGACCATCACGCTCTCCACCATCGTGGGCGTGGCTTTGCCGGTGTGAATCGCGCTAAATTCATGCAGCGTGAAATCGAGCGCTTTCTTCATCTTGGCCTGGGCGTCGGTGATGATCGGATGGGACATGGGCGGAGGGGTTGAGAGCTGAGAGCTGCGGCGAGGGTTGAAGCTAACGGCGAGGCAAGGGCGGACGCGTGGGTCGGCGAACAAAAGGGAGAGGGTGGAGCGTGGCAATCACGCAACTCCCGGCGCTCAACCCTCAACGCCCGGCCCGACCGGGCTCAATTTCGCACCAACGTGCCAATCTTCTGGCCTTGCACGGCCTTCTTGATCGCGTGCTCGTCGTTCAGGTCGAACACGAGGATCGGCACATTGTTGTCCATGCAGAGGGAGAACGCGGTGGAATCCATGACATTGAGCCGCTGCTTCAGCGCCTCGATGAAGGTCAGCTGATCGAACTTCACGGCGTCGGGATGCTTCTTCGGGTCCTTGTCA
>CAINHV010000205.1 GCA_903848965.1 uncultured Opitutia bacterium
ATTCGAAGCAAGCGCGAAACGCGCCGACGGAGGCAGCGGGCGCACAAAACCACCATGACTCGACCGGACGCAGGCTTGGTTCATGGCTTCCTGGCTTCGGGCTCAAAATGGCTCGGGCTGGGGATTGAGCCTGAAACCCTGAAACCAGGAATCGGGCGAACAAGCCGGACATCCGATCGAGCTTTGGAAGCGAGCGCAAAACACGGCGGCGGAGGGGGCCGGGCGCACAAAACCACCATGGCGCCACCGAACGCAGGTTTGGTTCATGGCTTCCTGGCTTCGGGCTCAAAAAATCCGAGCTCGACCGTTTCGGGAGGGATCTCTCACGGAAATTCTTAGTTTCCCCCGGAATTCAGGCCCCGCGTTGATCGGACTCCGTGCCGCGCTTGAACTGCCGCAGGAATCCCGTGAGGCTCCGCGCTTCCCCATCGATCATGCTCTCTTCCCGCTTACCCCATTTCGCCTGCTCGTGCCTGTTCGCGGTCGCCATCACCGGCGCCATCGTCGGTGCCGAGGCCACGCTGGAGGATCCCGTGGCCCGCGCCGCGCTGCCTGAAATCCGGATCATCCCGGCCGCGACGCCGGAAGAGCTTTCTTCTGCGAAGCCGGTGCCGATCGGCCTGTTCAATTTCTGGCCCCGCTCGCAGGGCGACAATGGATCCCGCCGTTACTCGGCGTTGAAGCAGATCAACAAGGAGAACGTGAAGGACCTGGAGGTGGCGTGGACGTATCGCTCCGGCGACGGCGCGCAAAATATCCAGTGTACGCCGATCATCGTCGACGGCGTCATGTATGGGCCGACGCCGGGCTATGCGCTGGTCGCGGTCAATGCGGCGACCGGAAAGGAAATCTGGCGGCACAAGGTCGACGTGCCCTCGGGCGCGGGGGAGAACAACCTCCCGGCCCGCCGGGGCCTGGTCTACTGGCCCGGTGATGCCAGCAATGCCCCGCGCCTGCTGTTTGGGTCGGGGGAGTGGTATTTCGCGGTGGATCCAAAGACCGGGAAGCTCCTCGAGAAATTCGGCGACCATGGCCGCACGCCGATTCCTGGGGGGGCGAAGGGCATTGGCTCCGTCTACCAGCACGTGTTCGTGGTGGCCGGCGGCCAGGACTACATCCACGGCTTCGATGTGCGTGACGGCAAACTGCTGTGGAGCTTCTCGACCATCGCGCAAGGCGGCGAGTTCGGCGAGCCGTATGCGAAGCGCCGCGGCGGGGCCAACAACTGGGCCGGGATGGCGGTCGATGACGCGCGGGGCATCGCCTATTTCACCCTCGGCGACCCGCACCCGAACATGGTCGGCATCAGCCGGCCGGGCGACAATCTCTTCAGCAACTGCATCCTCGCGCTCGATGCATTGACCGGAAAGTACCGCTGGCACTTCCAAGGCGTGCGGCACGATCTCTGGGATCTCGACGTCACCGGTCCGCCCAATCTCGTCACGATCACGCGCGACGGCCGCAAGATCGACGCCGTGACCGCGGTGTCGAAAGGCGGCCTGCTGTTGCTCGTCGATCGGGAAAGCGGCAAACCGATCTTCCCCTTCCGCCTGCGGCGCGCGCCGGTGTCGAAGCTGCCGGGCGAAACGACCGCGCCTTATCAACCGGATCCCGAACTGCCGGAGCAGATTTCCAAGGTTACCTTCGATCCCGCGGAGATCACCGACCGCACGCCCGAGGCGCGGGCCGCGGTGGAGAAGATGGTCGCGCGTTCGTCCTATGGTTTCTACGAGCCGTTTACCCTCGGAAAACCGAATCTGTTCCGCGGCTCGCGCGGGGGCGGCGAATGGGGCGGCTCGGGCGTCGATGTGCCGACGGGACGGCTCTATGTGACGTCGAATCGCTGGATCTCACGCATTACGGTGATTCCCAATGATGAGGGCATCCGGGACCCGAAGTATCCCCCCTCCGCCGGCGAGATTGTCTACCAGCAGAATTGCATGGCGTGTCACGGCGAGGGCCGGCAGGGGAGTGGGATCGCGCCCCCGCTCCACGCGCTGAAGCTGCGGATGAACGAGGACGACGTGCTCGCGGTCCTGAAAACGGGTCGCGGCGCGATGCCGCCGGCTCCGCAGGTCACCGACGCGCAGAAGAAAGACCTGCTGGACTTTCTCTACCGCCGCAACCAGCCGCCCTCGCGGCCCGCGCAGGAGGGCTCGGACAAGTACACCTTCGATGGCTTCAACTTCCTGGTCGATCACGAGGGATACCCCGGCATCAAGCCACCGTGGGGCGAGTTGACCTGCTACGATCTCAGCACCGGGAAAAAACTGTGGCACGTGCCGCTCGGCGAACATGAGGAACTGACGAAGCAGGGCATGCCGATCACGGGCCAGCAGAACCTCGGCGGCGCCTCGGTCACTGCCGGCGGCCTGGTCTTCGTCGCCGGGACGAGCGACGAAAAACTGCGCGCGTTTGATGCCGACACCGGCAAGGAACTGTGGGCGGCGAAGCTGCCTTTTGCCGGCACCGCGGCGCCCGCGGTCTACGAAATCGACGGCCGGCAATACGTCGTGATCACCGCGACGGGTGGCGGCCGCGTCGGCGGCAAATCGGGTCCGGGTGACGCCTACGTGGCGTTCGCGTTGCCGAAGAAATAGGAACGGTCTTCGGCGCAGCCGGCCACTCGCTCACGCTCGCCGCCACGTTTCGGACGCAGCCGGTTCGACGAGACTTGACATAAAAGCCTCGCTGTGGACATATAGTCCAAAACGTGCGAATCATCAAGCGAACTACGCTCGCCGCGTATGGCCGCAGGTTTCCCAAAGCCGCCAGTGGCTTGGACACCTGGAGCCGGCTGACGTTAGCCGCCGAGTGGCAAAGTTTGGTTGAGACGCGCCGCACGTTTCCGCACGCGGATCAGGTGAAGGTGAAAAGCGGAAAGTCCGTCACCGTGTTCAACGTCTGCGGAAACGATTTTCGTCTCGTCACCGCGATCCATTACGACCGCCAGAAGGTCTTCATCCTCGATTTTCTCACCCACGCCGAATACAGCCGCGATTTTTGGAAAAGACGCCTATGAAACCCACCGCTCGCGCCGCCACGCCTTACCCGAAGATCCCCAAGACCTACGCCGCGTTGATGGCGAGGCACTTGATTCGTCCGATTCATGATCAGATCGATGCCGACAACGCCGCCGAGATAATTGATCTTCTGGCCGGTCACAGGCTCAACCCCGAGCAGTCCGACTATCTCGAACTGCTCAGCGATCTTTACGAGAAATGGGAAAGTGCCCAGTTCCCGATCGCGCAGGCCAAGGGGGCGGACCTGCTGCGCCTCGTACTCGCCGAGCGGAACGAAGGCGCCGGCTCTCTGGCCAAGCTCCTTGGCATCGACCCCTCGCTCGCCTACCGGATTCTACGTGGCGAGCGGCAGTTGACCGCGGTGCAGATCCGCCACGTCGCCGCCGCCTATGGGCTCAATCCCGTGGCGCTGTTGCCTTGATTCGTCTCGTTTGGAATTCAACTGACCCGCACCCCAATCGGGCGTTGCGTGGGGTTGCAGACAGGGTCAGCCGGTTGCACGTGGCGTGATTTAGAAGCTGCAACGTGCGGTGAGGGGACTGTCCCCGGGTCTTCAATCGACGCTGTGGCGGAAAAATCGGGAGCTACCTGTAACGGGCCGGCCCCTTTGGTGCGACCCAACGATCACTCAAATTTCAGATTACCGATTCTCACTTCTCAATTTTCAATCTCCAGCCAGCGAACGCGCCACGGCGCCACCTCGCGAGCCGGGTTCGCGGACCCGGATTGAAAATTGAGAATTGAAATTCGGTAATCGCAAATCGGACCCATCCAAGACCAGGACGTCCGACCTGGCCCTCGTCTGACTATCCCGACGGGTACAGTGAAGTCGCCCACGGCGTGTCGGACAGGGTCAGCCGGTTCGACGTTGCGTGGCTGCGAGTGTCTATGCTGAATTTAGAATCCTGCTGATGCTTTACCCCAACCCCGCTCCGTTCGGCGCCCGGGCTCTCGCCCGGAGTGCGATCCTGTTTCCGCTGCTCGCGGGAGTCCTTTTGGCGGGAGAGCCCCCCGTTATGATGGCGTTGCGCACCGCCGCCGCGCCCCGAATCGACGGCAACCTGAACGAAGCGGCGTGGGCCGGCGCGCCTCAGGTCAATTCTTTCACCCAGCGCGATCCCAACGATGGCCAGCCCAGTTCCAAAACGGCCGTCGTTCGCATGCTCTACGACGACGAGGCGCTTTATGTGGGAGCCCGGATCGAGGGTGCGGGGCCGACCACCTTCCGATTGGGGCGGCGAGACATGGCGCTGGTGCCGTCCGACTGGTTTCGGGTCAGCCTGGACACCTTTCGTGATCGCCGCACCGCAATGCGATTCGATGTTAATCCCGGAGGGGTGCAGCGGGATGCTCTCATTAGTGGCGATTCATTCCAGCAGACGGGACTCGGCCGTGACACCGGCAGTTACCGTTTCGCCGGCGATGACGGCGAAGTGGGTTGGGATGCCGTTTGGGATGCCGCCACCTCGGTTGACGACCACGGCTGGACGGTCGAGTTGAGAATTCCCCTGAGCCAGCTTCGCTTCGCGAATACGCGAGCGGACCTTCCCGTCCAGGCCGGGCAGCTGCAGAACAGCTTCGCTCCCGGCCCGAAGCCCGAGATCGATCGCGGCTGGGGCGTGCAGTTCGAAGTCATCGATGCCCAGCGGCAGGAAATTTCCATGTTCTCGTACCGCTCGAAAAAGGAGCCCGGTGGCGTCGCGGCCTTCGGACGGCTGGATGGCCTGCGGGACTTGCGCGCCCGGCGGCCGATCGAACTCATTCCCTACGTGCTCGGGCAGGGAGCGTTTGATTCCAGCGCGGCCACCGCGCTGACGCGAAGCCGTGAATACGAGTTCAAGGCCGGATTGGATCTGCGGTACCGGCTCACCTCCAACCTGACGCTGGCCGCGGCGTTTAATCCGGACTTCGGGCAGGTCGAGGTCGACCCGGCGGTCATCAACCTCACGTCATTCGAGACCCGCTTGGAGGAGAGGCGGCCGTTCTTCCTTGAAGGCGTGGATATTTTCGCCCTCGCGCCGGGCCTGCGGAGTCGAAATGCCGCCCGCGAATTGCTCTATCCCCGCCGCATTGGGCGTGCCCCCCAGCTTCGGCTGCCCTCGGGAACCACGGATGTTCCGGTTTCCACGCGCATCCTCGGTGCGGCGAAGGTCACGGGGAGAACAGCGTCCGGCTGGAAGATTGGCGTGCTCGACGCCTTCACGGACGAGGAGCAGGGTCTCTACCTTGATGCCACTGGCACGCACCAAGCCCTCGTCGAGCCCCGGACGAACTACTTCGCGGGTCGGATGATTCGGGAGGTGCGGAGCGGGCAGACCGCGATCGGCGTCATCGGCACCGCCGTTAATCGTTCGCTCGGAGATCCTCGGGCGGCCGCGGCCCTGACGCGGGCGGCGTACACCGGCGGGTTGGATTTCGGGACGGATTTTGTCGGGCGGATTTGGAACGTGTCCGGCTATGTGGCCGGCAGCCAGGTCGAGGGAACCCCGGCGGCGATCACGGCCCTCCAGCGGACTTCCTCGCGCTACTTTCAACGCCCCGATGCGCAAAGCTTCCACCTCGATCCCAAAGCCACGTCGCTGTCGGGCGCCTCGGGCCAGGTGCAGATCTCGAAGCAAACCGGGACGCATTGGACGGGGAACGTGGAGTACGCGGCGCATACGCCCGGCTATGAAATCAATGACATCGGGTTCCAGCAGCGCGTCGATCGGCGCGGCCTCTCGGGCCGTCTGACCTGGAGCGAGCGAACGCCCGGCAAGATTTTTCGCCAGATTGACCTCACCCTCAATCCCACGCTCTACACGAACTTCGACGGCGACTGGCTCGACAAGAATCTCCGGCTGCGGGCCAATTTCCGTCACGTCAATTACTGGGGGGTGGATATTGAGTCGGATCTCATTGCCCCGCGAATGGATGATCGGCTGACCCGGGGAGGGCCGATCGCGCGCGCGCCCGGGGCCGGCAGCATTCTCGTCATGCTGCTTTCCGATCGCCGCAAGGCCGTCCGTGGGAGTTTGGATCTCTCGGCGCGCAACGAAGACTCGGGCACGCGGACGCGCTACGTGGCATCGACCATTGAGGTTCAGGCCGCGCGAAACTGGAATCTTTCCCTCTCCCCTCGCGTCGATTGGATTCGGCAGGAGGCGCAGTACATGGGCGCGTCCGGGGATCCGCTCGCCGCCGCGACGTTTGGCCGGCGGTATGTTTTTGGGCAACTGGATCAAAAGGAAGCCAGCGTCAGCCTGCGATTGAACTATGCCTTTAGCGCCAAGCTCACGCTGGAGGTTTATACGCAGGCGTTGATCTCGAATGCGGTCTTCGGGAGTCCGAAGGAGTTTCTCCGCCCCCGGCAGCTCGCATTCGGTCGGTATGGCACCGACCTCGGCACCCTCGCCAAAGCTGGGAAGAGCTATCGCATCGATCCGGATGGAGCCGGACCGGCGGCGGCCTTCAGCCTGACGGATCCGAGTTTCACGGACCGTTCGGTGCGGGCGAATGCCGTGCTGCGCTGGGAGTTTCGTCCGGGCAGCGCGCTTTTTCTGGTCTGGCAACAGGAGCGCTCGGCCGAGGAAGCGATGCGTGATTTCTCGCTCGGTCGTGCGACGCGCGACGTCTTCGCGCTCCCGGCGCGCAACGTCCTGGCGGTGAAGGCGAGCTATTGGTTCAATCCGTGAAATCCGGGCGGACGTGACGGTCCTCCGCCCGGCCGCGGCTCACTGGCAGCAGCAGGGGGGATCGCCCGGTTCCACCGTGCGGACGACCAGATATTTTACCTTGTCGCTGAAGAACTTCACTTCCGCGTGGGTGACACCCGAGGGAAAGAAGACCGTCTGGCCCGGTCCGGCCCGGTGGGTTTTGCCGCCAAAGGTGAACTCGCCTTCGCCCTCGAGCATGTAGAGCACCTCCTCGGCGACATGCGCGTGTTGGGCGCCCCAGCCGGCCCGCGCGTCATGCAACTCTGTCACGTGCAGATGCAGCTTCTTCGCGCCTTCCTTTGGGCCGACGAGCGATTCGTAGAGAGCGTGGGTTTTTTGCATTGGGGGGGGTTAAGAGCCGGTTAAGTTAAAGTGTAGC
>CAINHV010000206.1 GCA_903848965.1 uncultured Opitutia bacterium
ATTTTGCTGTCCTCCGACTTCATCGTGAGGCGGTACACGGTGCCGCGCGGCACGCCGTTAATCGCCGTCAATTCCGGGGCCGGCACATAGACGGGTCCGATGATGAAATCGCCGTCGACGTTGACGGGTGGGTTCGCCCCGGGGGCGCCCTCGAGCTTCGTGGCCTCGCCTGGCTTGAGCCCGGCGGGCGTGAAGATCGGCGCGCCCGGACCGTTGGCCGGCCGCGTGGGGGGACGCGGCCGGGCGTCAGCAGCGAAGGCCGGCAGCAAGAGGGTCGGGGCGAGGACGGCGACGAGCGCCGCGCAGCGAAGCAGGGTGAGACGATTCATGGGATGAGATCAGGATTGGCCGGTGGCACGGGTCTCCCGACCCGGGCAGACCGTGAGGAAACGCAGTTCAGAAATTCAGGATCGAACGTTAGTCATGGATCGGGAGACCCATGCCACTCGGTCAGACTCAGATCCCCGCCAGCCGCGTCTGCGCATCGCCAAACTGATCGAGCTTCACGCCCATGCGATCCATCAAAGAGAGGTAGAGGCTGCACAGCTTCCGGTTGTCGTTGCCAGCCTCGGTGAAGTCGAGGACCCGGCCCGTCTCGAGCGTGCCGCCGAGTCCGCCCGCGGTGAGCAGCGGGACCTTGTTGCTGTCGTGATTCTTGCCGGACCACATGTTCGACATGAACACCAGGCAGGAATTATCCAGCACCGTGCCTTCGCCCTCGGGCATGCTCTGGAGCTTTTCGATCAGGTAGGCGAACTGGCTGACATAGTACTTGTTGATCCGCATGAACGCGTCGTCCTCCTCGTGGCTGGCGAGATGGTGGGCGAGCTTCGCGTCGAGGAAGGGGTAGAAGAGCCCCGAGATATCGCGACAGAGCAGCAGCGTCGCGAGCCGCGTCTTGTCGGTCTGGAAACCGAGCGCGACGATGTCGCACATCAGCCGCATGTGTTCGCGAATGTCTTCGGGCAGGCCGTTGTCGGGCCGTTTCATGGTAATCACCATTCGCGGATCGCCCTTGGCATTCGCCTCGGCGCGGGCCTTGGCGGCGCGCATGTTCTCGGCGCGTTTTTCGACTTCGCGGACGCTGGTCAGGTATTCGTCGATCTTCGCCTTGTCCGCCGCGCTGACCTGCCGGCCCAGCGAGGCGGCCTGGTCCTTCACGCGGTCGAGGACGCTCTGGTTGCGCTGCTGGCCGCGGTTGTCGAAGAGGCTGTCGAACGCGAGCGAGGGATAGACTTCCATCGGCACGGGTGACGTCGGGCTCTGCCACGAGATGTGCGAGCTGTAGGCCATCGAGAAATTGGTCTCGTGGTAGCCGGTGACGGGCTGCTCACAGCCGAGCACCATGCTCGGTTGCACGGTCTGATCGCCAAGGTGACGGGCCAGCACCTGGTCCATGCTCACGCCGCCGTGCAGCTCCGCGCCCTTGGTGAGCGGCGCACCGGAGAGCAGATTTCCCGTCATGCCCGGGTGGATACCCACGCCGACGGCGGCTTGGTTGTAGAGGCCTTTGATGAAATTCACTTTGCCCTTCACCGACTCGAGCGGGGAAAGCGTCTCGCCGAGTTCCATCGCCGCGCCGGTGCCGGTCGCGGTCCAGTATTTCGGATTCACGCCATTGGCCATGAACAGCACGGCGAGCCGCTTCGGCGCGGGAGGCAGCGCGCCGCGGGTGGCCGGCTCGGCGCCCCAGACGGGCAGCGACTCGAGCCACGGAAGTGCCATGACGACCCCGGCGCCGCGGAGAAACTGCCGGCGGGAATGCTGGTGCGGATTCACGGAGGGGTAGGTTTTCATGGGGTCTGCGTGTAGGCGGGGTCGGACGAGACGCGTTTGTGCAGGAACTGGGGGCTGGTGACGATGGCCTCGACGAGCGTCGAGAAACGGTAACCGTCGGCGGCGAGCTCTTGCCGCAGGGGGGCAATCACCAGATCGTCGGCGGGGCGGAGGGTGCGACCCAGCGCGAAGACCATCAGCTTGCGGGCGAGATTGTCGAGAAACTCATGCTCCACCTTGGAGCGGAAATAGGTCTGCAGTCCGGCGAGTCCGGAGCCCTCGCTGCCATCCGGGAAGACCGCGGTGGTTTCCGCGGGGCGGCCGGCGAGGTCGGTGGTCCGGATTTCGCCGACCGGCCCGAAGCCCTCGAAGACGAGCCCGAACGAATCGAATTTATTGTGGCAGCTCGCGCAGCTCTTGTCCTCGCGATGCCGGGCGAGGGTCTCACGGAGCGTCAGCTCGCCGAGTTTGGTCTCGTCGGTAGGGAGCACGGGAACATTGGGTGGCGGCGCCGGGATGTGCTGCCCCAGCAATTTCGTCACGACCCAATGCCCGCGCTTCACCGGGCTCGTGCGCAGGCCGGGAGCGTGCTTGGTCTGGAAGACCGACATCGGCAGCAGCCCGCCGCGTTGGAACTGGTCCGCGTTCTCCACCTTCGTCCAGGTGCCGGTCGGACCCTCCGGCGCCGGCATGCCGTAGTGCTGCGCGAGCAGCGAATTGACGAAGGTGTGCCCGCCATAGACGAAATCGAGGACCGAG
>CAINHV010000207.1 GCA_903848965.1 uncultured Opitutia bacterium
CCGCCCGTGTTCGTAGTTCCGCCTTCAGGCCGGAAAGGCCCGGCCCGCTCAGAGCACCGCGGCCGCCCAGGAGGGCACCTCGAACTTGCGGCCATGCAGATGATCGCGCATCGCCGCCTCCAGCCAGGGGCGCGTGGCGGAGCTGGCAAGGACCGTGGCGTATTTCTTGTCGCCGAGGACCTCGACGCGGTACTCCTCGATCGTGACACCGATCGCGCTCGTCTCCCCGTTCAGCGTGCAGATCATTTCAATCCGACTGCGGCGGGAATCGATCCGAACTTCCTCCAGCTTGCCGTAGCGTTCGATGAGGCCGTTGACGTACGTCTTCGCAGCCTGGCTGGTCAGGAGATCTTTGGCGGCGGCAAACATGGGAAGGGACGGTGCGGCCACTCGCTCACGCCCGCAGCCACGGGGGAGCACGCCCCGGGCTGTCCGGTGGCCTCCGGAATCAATCCTCCTCGGTCTTGATCCCGCGGCGCGCCTTGCCACGCGGATCGCGTCCGCTGGCTCCATCCTCGCGGGCCGGCTTGCCCACCAGGTCGAAGAAGACGGGACAGCCGGCGAGATCGAACTCCTTGACGAGCCCCGCCTCGAGGTAACGCCGGTACTGCTCCGTGAGCTTTTCCTCGCGGTTGCAGAAGAGCTTGATTCGAAACGGCCGCGTACTGGTCTGCGTGGCGTAATAAACGCGGAAACGGCGGCCCGCGATGGCCGCGGGCGGCGTGCGCTCCGCGAGATGGCCGAGCACCTGGTTGAGCCGGCCGGTCTGAAGCTTTTTGTCGAGGGTACGGTTCAGCTTCACCGCGGCATTGAGCATGCGATCGATTTCGTAGCCGGACATCGCCGAGACGAAGATCACCGGCGATCCGGGCGTGAAGAAGAGTCGCTCGAACAGCGCGTGTTCGTACTTTTCCCGGTAATCACGCTCGTCCTTGTACGGCGCGAAACCACCCTGCTTCGCAAAGGCCTTCTGCACGAGGTCCCACTTGTTGACGACAATCACGATGGGCTTGCCCTCCTTGATCGCCTCGCCCGCGATCGCCTTGTCCTGCTGCGTCACGCCTTCCAGCGCATCGAGCACGAGGAAGACCACATCGGTGTTCTTGATCGCATCGAGCGAGCGCAGCCGGGAAAAATATTCGATCGGCGACGCCAGCTTGGTCGCGGCCTTGATGCCGGCGGTGTCAATCAATCGAAACGGATAACGCTCGCCGTCGCGGCCCTTGAACACGAACGGGAGTTCGATCGCATCGCGCGTCGTGCCGGGAACCTCGCTCACGATCAGCCGGTTGCTCTTCAACAGCCGGTTGCCCAGCGACGACTTGCCGACGTTCGGCCGGCCGATGAAGCAGATGCAGAGCGGGTCCGCGGCGGTCTTGGCGCCGGGGGCGAGTTCCTCGACGACGGGCCCCGGCCCGATGGCCGCGAGGATCGCGTTGCGCAATTCCTCCTCCCCCCGTCCGTGCTCGGCCGAGACGCGCAGCGGTTCGCCCAGGCCCAGCCGATAGGCCTCGGCCAGCTCGATCTTTTCGTCGTCGAAGTCGGCCTTGTTCACCACGAGCCGGACCTTCTTGGCGCTCTTGCGGAGCCGCTGGGAGATCCGCTCGTCGAGCGACGAAAGACCACTGAGGCCATCGACCACGAAGAGGATCAAGTCCGCCGTCGCCATCGCAAAATCGACCTGCGCCTCTGAGGCCTTCGTCAGCGCGGCCGGGGTGTCGATGCCCTTGTAACCGATGCCGCCGGTGTCGAGGAGCGTGTACTTGCCCTCGGCGATCTCGGCCGAGATGACATCGCGCGTCACGCCCGGCTGATCGTGCACGATCGAGATCCGCTTTCGCGCCAGGCGATTGAAGAGACGGCTTTTGCCGACATTGGGTCGGCCGACGATGGCAACGATGCGGGACATGATGGATGAACGCTGACGCGGAGGCCGAAAAAATAACCGGGCGATCGAAGCGTTATTTCCGGGGTTTGCCAGCGGAGCCGACAAACCGCTCGATCCGATCGCAGGCCTCGATGATTTGATCGTACGCGGTCGCGAAGCACGCGCGCACATGGCCGCGGCCATTGTCGCCAAAGGCGGTGCCCGGGACAACCGCGACCTTCTGCTGCTCGAGCAGCCCGACCGCGAATTCCTTCTCGGTGCGGCCGGAGGCGGTCACATTCGGAAACGCGTAGAACGAGCCGCGCGGCAAATGACAGGTCAGGCCGATCTCGTTAAACCGGCGGACAATGAGATCGCGACGGCGGTGATACTGCTCGCGCATCTTGAGGACGCTGTCCCACCCGTTCTTCAGTGCCTCGAGCGCGCCTTCCTGGGCGATGATCGAAGCGCACATCATCGCATACTGGTGCACCTTCATCATCGCATCGATCAGCACCGCCGGGCCGCAGGCATAGCCGATGCGCCAGCCGGTCATCGCGAAGGCCTTCGAAAAGCCGTGCAGGAAAATCGTCCGCTCCGCCATGCCGGGAAGGCTGGCGATGCTCGTGTGCGTGCCCTCGAACGTCAGCTCGGAGTAGATTTCGTCACTCAGGACGAGGAGATCCTTCTCGATGCAGAACGCGGCAATCTTCTCGAGTTGCTCGCGGCTGCAGGTGCCGCCCGTCGGATTACACGGGAGATTCAGCATCAGCATCTTGGCGCCCGGCTGCCAGGCTGCCCGCAGCGCCTCGGCGGTGAGGGCAAAGTTGTCCTTCGCAAACGTCGGCACCGCGATCCCCTCCCCGTGCACCAGGGTGATGCTCGGGTGATAGCTGACGTAGCACGGCTGGTGAAACATCACCTTGTCGCCCGGATTGCAGAAGGCGCGGAATGCGAGATCGAGGGCCTCGCTCACGCCGACGGTGACGATGATCTGATCATCGTACCGGTAGCTGACGCCGAAGTGCCGCTCAACGTACGTCGAGATCTCCTTGCGGAGCTCGAGCAGGCCGAGGTTCGAGGTGTAGTACGTCTTGCCCTGTTCGAGGGCATAGATCGCAGCTTCGCGGATGTGCCAGGGGGTGACGAAGTCGGGTTCGCCCACGCCGAGCGAAATCACGTCCTGGCCCTTCATCTTGGCGACCAGTTCGAAGAAATCGCGAATGCCGCTCCGAGGCAGCGTGGACACATGTCCCGCCACCCATTTATTTGGGTCGGTGCTCATGTCAGTCGGCTTCCGCTCAGGGGGCTACGTTGAGACGGGAACTCGGCGCTTCGCCGCCATCGAGCAGGAAACCCTGCTCCTTGTAACAGCGCAGCATGAAGTGCGTCGAAGTGGAGACCACGCCCTCGATCGTCGAGAGCTTCTCGGACACGAAGGACGCCACCTTCTGCAGCGACGCGCCTTTGACGAAGACCAGCAGGTCGTACCCGCCGGACATCAGGTAGCACGACTCGACCTCGTCGAACCGGGCCAGGCGCTCGGCAAAGCGATTAAACCCGCCACCGCGCTCCGGCGTGACCTTGATCTCGATCACGGCGCGAACGGCGGCACCGGCGGCGGCTTCCCGCGAAAGATCGAGCACCGGACGCCAGCCGAGGAAGATTTTGTCCTGCTTCAACTGTTCCAGGTGCTGGTTAACCTCCGCTTCGGTCAATCCCGCGACCGTGGCCATCTGGCCGGTCGTGAGGCTGCCGCCGTCGATCAAAAGCTTGAGAACAGGGTTCATAGACCTCGGCAGTATCGCAGAGAACGAAACGAGTAATCCACCCTTATTTTCACCCATGGGCGCTCAAGGCCGGTACAGCGTCGCGCCGACGCAGCCAGTTCAGCCCAGACATCGTTCTCGTTCTCATAATCGTTCTCGTTCTCTCTCCCCCGGCCAAACCCCGATAACGATCGCGAGAACGAGAAAGAGCGCCCGGGATCCCCTCTTGGAGAGGGGTGGCGCGACGCGCCGGGGGTGTCAGCCGGTACACTGTGTAAAGCGGACGAAATCACCGGGCCCCGGCACTACGGATTGGAAATCCTTCGGGATTAGTGTCCATTACGCGCTCCCATGTTCGAATCCCTGACCGAAAAACTCGGCAATGCGCTCCGCAACCTGCGCGGCGTCGGCAAACTGTCCGACGAAAACATGGCGGAGGCGCTCAAGGAAGTGCGCACCGCGCTGCTGGGCGCCGACGTGCATTTCAAGGTGGCGCGGGAGTTCGTCGAGCGGATCCAGATCCAATGCATGGGCGAGGACGTGCTCAAGGGCGTCGCGCCCGGTCAGCAGGTGGTCAAAATCATCCATGACGAACTCGTGCGGCTGCTCGGCGAGGGCACGACGAATCTGTCCACGGCGCGTCCGCTCAAGATCCTGATGGTCGGCCTCCACGGCTCCGGCAAGACGACCTCGACCGCCAAGCTGGGCAAGCTGCTCAAGAAGCGCGGCTATCGGCCATTTGTCGTCGCCGGCGACGTCTATCGTCCCGCCGCCATCGATCAGCTCGAGATCCTGGCGAAGCAGGAGGAACTCGGGTTCTACGCCGATCGCGAATCGAAGGACGTCCCCGCCATTGGCCTCGCCGGCCTGAAGGCGGCTGAGGCGGCCGGCGCCGACTGCGTGATCTTCGACACCGCCGGCCGGCTGCAGATCGACACGGGGCTAATCGAGGAGGTCAAAATCCTGCGCGGCAAAATCCAGCCCGATGAGGTCCTGCTGGTGGCGGACGGCGCGCTCGGCCAGGAAGCGGTGAATGTCGCCAAGGCGTTCCACGACGCGCTCACGCTGACCGGCCTGATCCTGACGAAGCTCGATGGCGACACGCGCGGTGGCGCGGCGCTCTCGATCAAGTCGGTCACCGGGGTGCCAATCAAGTTCATCGGCGTCGGCGAGAAGACCACCGACTTCGACACGTTTTACCCGGACCGGCTCGCGTCCCGCATCCTCGGGATGGGCGATGTCGTTTCGCTGGTCGAAAAGGCCCAGGAGACGATCGATCACAAAGAGGCCGAGAAGATGGCCGAGAAGCTCAAGAAGGCGGAGTTCGATCTCGAGGACTTCCTGGCGCAGATGCAGCAGGTGAAGAAGATGGGATCAATGCAGAGCATCCTCGGCATGATGCCCGGCATGAGCGGCATGCAACTCCCCGAGGGCGCGGACCAGCAAATGGCCCGCACCGAGGCCATCATCAAGTCGATGACGAAGCAGGAACGACGGAAACCCGACATCCTGAACGGCAGCCGGCGGCAGCGGATCGCGAACGGCGCGGGCGTGAAGATCGTCGAGGTCAACCAGCTGCTGAAGCAGTTTCAGCAGATGCAGAAGATGATGAAGATGTTCAAGGGCGGCGGGAACAAGAAGATGATGCGCCAGATGGAAGCGATGCGCGGCAAAGGCGGCGGGTTTCCAGGGATGTGACGACGCGTCACGCCCAAGCCACGGTTGTCATCTATCAGATGACAACGGGCCGCGGCGGGATCGGAACGGAGCTGCGTCACGCACCCTCCTGCCCTCTAGGGCCGGCGCTCGCCTGAACAAAAGCCGTGGCGTGCCGGACGAACGGCAGACCGACTCCACCGGCAATGCAAAGGACAGAGTGCGGCCAAGACGCCGTCCGGACCACGCACGGCGCCGAACGGGTTGTCCACCGCAGCGCCACTGCCGATTCCTGGCTTCCTGGATTCAGGCTCCATCTGGATTGGATCGAGCCGGGGTTTGAGCCCGAAGCCAGGAAACCCTGAATCGGAGCCGAGCCAGCGTGCATTTGGCGTAGTCCGGTCAACCCGGGTTTCAGGCTCCATCCGCCGGGGCGAAACCGATTCGTGTAAGGCCTCGACTTCGACGGACGTCGTCACCTCGCCATCGCGAGCTGCCGGGACAAGTTGCCCTCGTAAACCGCCGCGAGGTTGGCCGCGCGGCTGGCGTAGTCGTGGGCGATGGAGGGAGCCCGCCCCGCCAGCACCGCGGAAAGGCCGCCATTCCAGGCGAGCGCGATGTTGTAAGGCGTGGCCGGCATCCCGGCTTTTTCCAGGCCGCGCTTCAACCAGTCGTAGTGCTTCACCGCGACGACATCGGATGCCTCGCGATTCACCGCGTGCTGAAACGGAAGCTTGGTGTGCATCCTCCAGGTGGCGGATCGAAACTGATACGCCCCCAACTCACCCGCCGCTCCCGGCCGGCTGAGATTGCGGGGATTCTCGAGGTGATGGATCGCCTCGAGTGTCGCCCAACGGATGGAGGCGTGCACCGGGCCAGCCAGCGCCAGCACAGCTAATCCCAGCGCCATCCAAGCGCCGGGAACACGGATAGACTTTCGGGACATGGCAGTACTCACAGGGGCGCCAAGACCCCGGCGGGGCGTCGATTGTGCACCCCGGACCCCGGATTTTACCGAAGTATTTCCGGAACCTAACCGGGAGCACCGGCAGGCTGGTGGTTTGGGCGATCAGCCTCGGGCGACGAACGCGCATTAAAATAGCACGGGCGGTCAAAATCGCCCCCGAATTACGCAGAAACCCGGCCTGATTCGGCCGGAATACGGACTCATAACTGTAGGGCCGGCGCTCTTCGCCGGGCCAGATTCGTCTCGTGATCTTTAGGCCTGCCGACGAGCCGGTTCGGCAAGCTCACGGCCAAACGGAGGGAAACTCAGGCCCTGAGCCAGTCGAAGGGCGCAAGCGTACAACCATCGTGAAGACCTCGTTGCTCATTCGGCTTTCTTTCTGAGGGGTCTACCCGTTCCCTTATTCCCCGCGACGCCAATTTGCGCCGCCCCACCGCGCCCTCCTCTGCCATGCTCAAGCTCCACCTGCCACCGAACCTGGTTGCCGCCGTCGGCCGCGACGCGGTGCCGTTGCGCGTGGATTTGGATCCAAATGGCGCGTTCGCCCCGGGCTGGCTGCCCGTCCTTGTCCTGCTCCAGCGCTGGTCCGGCAGCCCGACGCCCCCACGCTTCATTCAACTAACCCGCGCTCAACTGCGGGATCTCGCCGCCGCCGCCGGCCCTGAACCAATCTTTTTCGAGGACGGCCAGCCGACTGTCTGGCGCCATGCCGCCCTCCTGGCTCCGGCCGCCGCACCGGACCCCAAATCCCTCGTCACAAGTCACCCGGGCAGCGCGCCAACTTCGGGACGAAAACCGGGTCCGCCAGGGACGACACCGCTCCTCGTCGACGGCTCCGAACACTTTCTCGCCCTCACCCTGCCGTCCCGCGAACACCTGCGTTACGCCGACGCGCTCGCACTCGTGAAGGAGCACGGCTTCACCCTCGAGCCGTCCAATCGCAAATGGTGGCTACGCGACCGGCACAAGACCCTCAACTTTCTCGCCCACCACCGTCGGCGGCTGGCCGGGGATTTTGGCGCGGAGTTTACTCCCGCGTTCACGAAAAACACCGCCCACCTCGCACTCGCGGAGATCGCCGCCGATGTCACGGCCACCGGCGTCGACTTTGCAGTGACCCTCGAACTGCGAGCCGGCGCCGCCGATGATGCCGCCCTGCGCGCGGCCATCGCCACGAGTCGCGGCTACCTCGAATCCGGCGGGCGGATCTTCCTGCTCGAACCCGCCACGATCGCACAGATGCACACCGCCGAGCGCGCGCTCGCCGGCGACCCCGCCGTCGGATTCGCCCCTCGCAAGACCCATCGCGTGGCCCGAGCTGGCGTGGTCGATGCCCAGGAAATTATCGCGGAGCTGTCGCCAAATTTCGCG
>CAINHV010000208.1 GCA_903848965.1 uncultured Opitutia bacterium
GACCACGGCGACCCGTTGCAGGTGCTGGCTGACATCAAATCCCGGGGTGTGGCGCCCCGCGAAGAGCTCGTGAAAGCGTTCGATGCGACCCGCGTCGTTCCGGGCAATGATCTCCCCGAGTTGCCGTGCCTCCTCGAGATTACGGACGATCACCGCCGGGGCGAACCGTCGCGTGTTCGAGAAGGTGGCCTTCGTCTCCTCGTGCTCGTGCTTCCCGTGAATCACGACGGTGTAACCGTCCCGGCCATACGAGCGCGCCGCCTTCCAGACTTTCTCCACCAGCATGCACGTGGCGTCGTAGGGGAAAACCGGGATGCCCTTGCGTACGAGCCGGCGCTTGTCGTCATCGGTGGCGCCGAATGCCGGGATGATCACGATGTCCTCCGGGGTCAGGGTATCCCAGAGGGTTCCAGTCGAGGCCTCGGCCGACGCGGGACCGGCCGCAGACCCCGAGACGGAGTAGGGCACGCCCTTGTCGGTCTGGAGATAGCGCAGACCGCGCCGCAGGAGGTCCTCATTGACGAACGGATTGTGGATCAGCTCTGAAAGCATGAAGACGCGCCGGCTGGGATTTTCGGCGAGGGTCTCGTAGGCGCGCTCAATCGCGTTCTTCACGCCGAGGCAGAAGCCAAAGTGGCTCGGAATGACATAGCGCACCGCGCCGAAATCCAAGGTCACCGGCGAAGCCGCCGTGCGTTCCTGCTGGCGCGCGAGCGTCTTGATCGCGGCGCACAATTGCGACTGGTAGAGAGCATGGGCCTCGGCGTCCTGGGCATAGATGGCCGTGTTGCGCTCGAGGGCGGGGCGAAACTTGTAGATGAAGTCGTTCTCCCCGAGATGCAGGTACGGGATGTCGACCAAATGCGGATCCAGACCGCGAAGCAGGGCGGCGAGCGCCGGCGCGAGGTTCGGCGGTTGAGCCTCCAGGGCTTCGAGCGAGCAAAAGACGACTTCCGCGTCCGCGGGGGAATCCGAGACCTGGACGAGGAAGACCCGATAGGCCCGTCCGCCCGCACTGCTGGTAAAGTGCTCCGCCGGAGGTGTGTGCTGGAGAAAAGCTGATTCCAAGCGTGCCGTCGCCATGGCCAGGTCGCTGCCCGTGAAGGCGAGGCCGCGTTTTGATCCGAGCTGGCGGACGGCGAGCTGGTTGCTGGAGTTAAAGGCGAGCAACGCGACGAGCGTCGGTGGCGCGGCGACGATGGCCTGGGACATTGCCAGAACGTTGGCGCAGGGAAGCCGTGGCGGCAAGGACCGCCGCGGCGGCTAGCGTCGGTTAAGTTGAAGTGTCGCCGACAAGACGTCGTGGGCGCGCAAGAGGCACGCTGCTGCGAAATGGGAGTAGGGGTCGTGGCTCGTCGATGCCCCGGATGGCGACGGCATTTCTGAATCCGGGCTAGATCACCGTCTCGGGCGGCGGCTGCAGCCGCGCGATCTCGGCCATGATGCGGGCGCTCGCGACTTGATAGCGCTCCTTGCCCGCGGAGGGATCGTCGTACACTGAAGGAGGAATCGGGCGCCCGAAGACCACCGTGAGCGGGGTCCCGAACCGGGGCAGCTTCATGTCTTTGCCGAAAGCCTCAAAGGACCCAAAGATTCGGGCCGGAACCACCGGCACCTGCGTTTTACAGACGATGAAGCCGATGCCCGGCTTGGCCGTCTGCAGGTGACCGTCCAGCGATCGCGTGCCTTCCGGGAAAAGGATCATCACGCGTCCGGAGGCGAGCGCCCGCAGGACCCGCTTCAGGGCCCCGACGTCCTGCCCACCGTCGCGGTCCACCGGAATGGTGCCCACGGCATCAAGCCACCACGAAGCCATCGGTCCGCTCCAAAGCGTCTTGCGGGCGAAGAACGACATTTGCCGCGGCACCTGCGACCCAATCATCGGCGGATCGAGGTGGCTGGCATGGTTGGCCGCGATCAGGAAGGCGCCGCTCGCGGGCAGTTGATTGAGGCCGACCACTTCGCCGCGGAAGAACATGTCGAAGGCGACGCGAATCCAGTAATGGCATACGCCGTAGATCGGCTGCATGCGGGATTGTGGAAAGGCTTCGCTCATGCGGGGGAAAGCCGGGCCGCGATCGCTTCGGCCAGTTGCGCCACGACTTCGACCGGCGTCAGGTGGGTCGTGTCGATGGACACGGCGCCCGGCGGACAGGCGAGTGGGGCGGTCTTGCGCGAGGAGTCGAGGCGGTCCCGTTCCACGATCGAGTCCTGCTGGCCCTCGCTGGCCCGGCGGCGCGCCCGCTCCACCGGGTCGGCCTGCAGGAAGAAGCGCAGGTCCGCGTCGGGAAAGATGACTGATCCAATGTCACGTCCCTCCATGACCACGCCTTTGAACCCATGCCGCCGGGCGACCCCGGCCTGGCCGCGTTGGTAGGCGAGGAGGGCGTTCCGCACGTCGGGCAGGGCGGCAAAATGTGATACGCGGTCGTTGACCTCGCGACTCCGAATCTCGGCGTCCGGCACTACCCGTCCGCCAATCTCCATCCGCGCCGACCGGCCCTCGAGGCGTGTGGCCAGCGCGAGGCTAGCGAGCGAACCCCTGACGGTGTCAGTGTCGGTGGCCGCCACGCCCCGTCGAAGAAACTCGGCCGTGATGCCCCGATAGAATGAGCCCGTATCGACGTGAAGGAGATGGAAGCGCTCGCTCAGCGCACGCGCCGACGTGGATTTCCCGGATGCGGCTCCGCCGTCGATCGCCACGATGACGAAATCCTTGGTGGGCCCGCTCATGAGGTGCGGACAGGGAGGAGGGACGCGGCTCCGATCATGGCGCGAGTGACTTTTGCCGCAGCGACTCCAGCAACTGAAAAAAATGAGGAAATGTTTTTCCGCAGCACGCGGGGTTCCGAATCGTCAGCCAGGGCTGACCGTGGCCGTGCAAGTCGTGGCATCCCAAGATCCCGAAGCTCATCGCAAAGCGGTGATCTTCGTACGTCTCGATGGTCTCGCCGCCGCGGAGGGGATGGGGCCGAATCTCCAAGGCATCGTCGGTCTCGATCACCTCCTGGCCAAGCCGGGTCAGCTCCCGGGCCATGCCGGCCACGCGATCGGTTTCCTGCTTGCGCGTGTGGGAAATGCCACTGATCCGGGTCGTGCCGGTGAGCAGCGGGGCAATCGCGGCGAGAGTTAGGAAGGTGTCCGAGATCGCCTTGAAATTCCTTTCCATGGAAGCGCGCGACGCGCCCCGAGCCAGGGCCACTTCCAGGCCGGCCGGCGTGGGCGTTATCTGGGCGCCGATCCGGCGGATTACGTCGGCAAAAACGGTGTCACCCTGCAGCCCGTGCCCGGCATCCATCGCTCCTTCGAGGAGCAGTCGACCACCGGTCACTACGGGGAGCGCGAGAAAGTAACTGGCGGCCGAAGCGTCCGCCTCGATCGCGTACGCGGCGCCCGGAGGTGAGTAAGGCCGGGCGGTGGCCCGGATCAGGTACTCCCCCGGCCGATCTTCCTGCACCAGCGCGGTGTGGTCGGCGTTGAATGCCTGCATCATCCTCGACGTCATCTCGACGTAGGATCGGCGCACGGTACCGCGCAGCACCACGCGCACGTCGCCCCGGGCGAAGGGCGCCACCATCAGCAGGGCAGAGAGCAACTGGCTGCTTTCGCTGGCATCGATTTCAACGGTGCCACCGGTGAGGCCGCGCGCATGAATCTCGAGTGGGAAAAAGCCCTCCACGCCGGTGCAGCGGACGTCCGCGCCAAGCGCGCGCAGGGCCTCGATTAGCGGCCTCATCGGCCGATGGCGCATCTGCGGCACGCCATCCAATCGAAACGTGCCGCGCGGCGCCGCCGCACAGAGGGCGGTGAGGAAGCGCGCCGCCGTTCCGGCGAGGCCGACAAACAAGTCTGCGCCCGCGGCGGAGATGGCTCCGCCCATGCCGTCGACGACGATCTCCCCGCGCTCGGCGTCGCTCCGGATGACGCAGCCCAGGTGACGCAACGCCCCGGTCATCAGGTGCGTGTCCTCACTGAACAAGGCACCGGTCAGACGAATCGCCCGGCGATCGGAAAGTGCGGCGAGCAGGAGGGCGCGGTTCGTAATGCTCTTGGAGCCGGGCAGGCTCACGGACTCGCGGACGGGTCGCGTGAAAGGGATGATCGGCAGGCTGGCGGGCAGGGTGGGTGTCACGGATGCGGACGGAATTGATCGCGATAGCCTTTGCCGCGCTCCAGTCGGGCGACCACCTCGAGATAGTCGCGATTCGAAAGCGCCATCTGGAAGCCGTGCAGCTCGTCCTGGAACTGCCGGAGCGTGCGCAGGACCTCGTCGCGGTTCTGCTCGAGGATGCTGCGCCACAGATGCGGATCGCTGCCCGCGATTCGCGTGGTGTCCCGCAGGCCGCCGCCGGCGTGATTGCGCCAGGCTGGATTCTTCTGAGCGAGAAACGAACACAGCGTCGAGGCGATGACTTGGGGAAGATGGCTGATATGGGCGACGATTTCGTCGTGTCGGTCGGGATCGACCGTTACAACTTCCGCGCCCAAGTCGTGCCAGAACTTCACCACGGCCTGCACCGGGGCGGCATCCTGGTGCGGCAGCGGGGTGACGAAGCAGGTGCGGTGATCGAAGAGCCCGGCGGTGCTGTGCTCCCAGCCGGTTTTCTCGGAGCCGGCCATTGGATGGGCGCCGACGAAGTGCGCGCGATCACCGAGGGCGCTGCCACCGAGTCGGGTAATTTCCCCTTTCACGCTGCCGACGTCCGTGACCAAAGTCCCCGGCGACAAGGCGGCCGCGATTTGCTGGACGAGAGGGACGATGCGGTCCACCGGTGCGGCCACGACCACCAGGCTCGCACCCTCCACGGCGGCCTCGGGAGAATCCGCGACGGCGTCACACCAGGGCTGATCCTTCAGTTTCAGTCGTACTTCCGGCCGGCGCGCCCATACGACGATGCGCTGGGCGACACCACGCGACCGGGCCGCCCGTGCCACGGATCCACCCAGCAGGCCGGGCGCAAGAATCGTCAGTTGGGCAAGGGCGGACACGTCGGGAACCACGCAAAAACGCCGGGCGGTGTCGAGCGGGGATCGCGATGGGCTGGCGGCGCTTCTGGCTGCCCCGAGCCGCACCTCCGATTTCGACCCTCCGGTTCGGATGCCGGGCTGGCGGCCGGAGGAGAGCCTTACTGGCCGAGTGCCACGATCTGATCGTACTCGGCCGGAGTGACGGGCTGCACGGACAGTCGGGAAATGCGGAGCAGAACCATGTTGGCCAGCGCGGGGTGGGCCTTGATCCGGGCGAGCGTGACCGGCTGCGGAAGTGGCGCCCCGGCCTTGATTTCGACGGCCACCCAGCCGGGTTCGTCGGCGGTCGTATCCGGGAATGCGGTGCGGGTGACTTTCGCCTGACCGAGCACGGCCTTGGGCCCCATGCTCTCGTAGAAGAGAACGCGGTCGCCGACGCGCATCGCGTTGAGGTGAATCCGCGCCGTGTAATTCCGCACGCCGGTCCAGGCGGTTCCACCGTCTCGTTGGAGATCGGCCCAGGAATACGACTCGGGTTCGGATTTCATCAACCAGCAGGCGCGGCCTGCCGTAGAGGACTTTTCAGGGGTGGATTTCACGGTAACGGGGATCAAAAGGATCGGAAAATGCGCCACAGGCTGGAATAGTCATCCGTCCACACGGGATGCCCGGTATCGCGGGCGGGCAGCCAGTGCCGGTCGGCTTCAAGGCCGCCCAGGTCGGATGGGGCGGCCGCCAGCACGAGCCAGACGGAGGCATTTTTCCCGAGGGCGGTTTCGGCGTCGGAGATGTTGGTGTCGTCGCGCACCCGGCAGACCAGGCCGGCGTCGCGGGCCAGGGCGGCGAGGACGGGTTCAAGGTCGAGATGCAGGTTCGAGATGTGGAACGCCATCACGCCGCGCGCCGATAATTTTTTACGGTAGAGGGCAATCGCTTCCCTCGTGACGAGGTGGGCGGGGATGGCGTCGGAACTGAAGGCGTCGACCAACAGGAGGTCGAACCGGCCGTCTGGTTCGCGCTGGAGCGACAGACGGGCGTCGCCGAGGACCACGCTCGGCCGGCCCGGCGAGTCGCGGAGAAAGGTGAAATAGCGATCGTCGCGGGCGAGTTTTGCCACCACGGGATCGATTTCGAAGAAGGTCCAGGGTTGGCCGGGTTGGGCGTAGGTGGCGAGGGAGCCGGCGCCGAGACCCACCACGCCCACGGACTTCGTCGGTTGCGCGGCCAGCGTCGAGAGGATCTGGCCGGCGGGGCCGGTGCGGTAATAGTAGGCGAGAGCCTCGGTTCGCCGCGCTGGATCCTGGCTCTGCGTGCCGTGCAGGGTTTTGCCGTGAACCAGATAGTGGACCTTGCGGACCGGATCGGTATTGACGCGATGCAGGCCAAAGAAGCTCCGCTCGGTGTACAGGATTTCCCCTCGCTCGCCGCGGTACGCGTTCGCGGCAAGGAGCAAGGCCGCCGTACCGAGTGCGAAGCGGAGCGGCCGCCGGGAAAGGAAGAAGCAACCGAGGGCCGGCAGACCGAAGACGAGACCGGAGATGGCCTTGACGGACTGGATGTCGACGGAGCGGGCCGCGATCGCCAACCCGGCGGCCACGGCGCCGAGCCCGAGCGGGATGAGCCAATCGAGCAGGCGGGCACGCCGTGGGGAGTCGACCGGCCCGATCGCGGTGGCCAGCCACGCTGCGAGCACGAGAGCGATCGGATATTCCGCAATCCCGTTGAAGATCACCGGTGCCAGCAAGGCGTTGAAGCACCCGCCGAGCACCCCGCCCAAGGCGATCCAAAGGTAGAACGCGGTGAGCTGGGAGGGTGGTGGACGATCGCGGGCGAGCCGCCCGTGGCAGAGGATTCCTGCCAACGCAAAGACCGCCAGGTGCAACAGCATGAGCCAGCCGAGCGGCTGGGTCGCCTGCATGTTCAAGGCGACCACGAGCGTCACGACTAGAATGGCGAAAGCCCGGCCCAAGGCAGGAAGCTGCCGATCCGCACCCGGTCGAAACGCCACCACGAACGTGAAGAGGTAAATGGCCAGCGGCACGACCCAGAGCAGCGGCACGACCGCAATCTCACTCGAGAGGTAAGTCGTGACGCCCAGCATCAGGCTCGACGGGACAAATGCGAGGGCCACCCAGCGGAGCCGGCGGCGGAGCGACAAGGACGGCGCGCCGGCCGGCGCCAGACTCGGCTCCGCCATCACTGTATTTGCCGGGCTGGCCTTCCAGACTGCAGTGGCGCACGCGGCGGCGAGCACGACGAAGCCAGCGTACCCCCACGTCCACCAACGAGCCTGTTGACCAAGGGAGAGGTTGGGTTCGACCAACAGCGGATAGGCCAGCAGCGCGATCATGCTCCCGAGGTTGCTCGACGAGTAGAGGAAATACGGATCCCGGGCCCGGGGGTGTCCGCTGGCCGCGAACCACGTCTGCAGGGTTGGCCCCATGGTGGCCGCCGCAAAGAAGGGCAGACCGACGGAGGTCACCATCACCGCCAGCAGCGCGGGCAGCGGGTTGGTGTCGGTGGGGGGCGTCCAACCGGAAGCGATGCTTACCGGCAGCACGGCCACGGGCACCGCGAGGATTAGCAGGTGCGAAGCCGCCTGCCGCCGCGCTCCGAGCCAGGCCGTGCTCCAATGCGCATAGGCGTAGCCGGCGAGGAGGACTGCCTGATAGAACACCATCGCCGTGTTCCAGACCGAGGGCGACCCGCCGAGCAACGGCAGCACCATTCGGGCGAACATGGGCTGAATCAGGAAGAGAAGCGCCGAACCAACGAAAATCGTAACGGCAAACAGGACAACCATGAGCGGATTCAGCGGCGAGCACACACCGCGATCAGAGGTGAAACTGGCGGGAGTATTGCGTTGTCATGGTGGAGGCGCTTTGGTGCGCTGACGGAAATGGAACCGTCAGAGGCTGCAAAGCTAAAAGGCCAGCGGGCGCAACGAATCCTCTACGTTCTTATGTTCCTGATGATCAGTGTTCCCTTTCTGATCCTGCTGTGGCGCAGCCGCTGATTCTTATTCATGGATAAAACCCTCTTTCCCATCCGGCTGGTCTTTGTCGCCCTCTGTGCGGCCGCCGGATGGCTGGTCACGATTCCCATCACGGAGTGGGACCGGTACCGGGGAATCGCGTTCACCGTCGGCCTTTGCATCGGGCTGCTGGTGGTGCTGGTGGATATCATGCTGAAGGGCTTTTCCCTTCGCGGCATGACGGCGCTGACCTTCGGCATCGCGGTGGGCTCGCTCATCGCCTACCTCGTGGGCTCCTCGCCGCTGCTCGAGCAGGGCGATGCCACCCGTATCTATCTCGTCCGGCTGGCGCTGTTCTTGACCTGCCCGTACCTGGCCACGGTCATCGCGCTGCGGGGCAAGGATGAGTTCAATCTCATCATTCCGTACGTCCGCTTTGTCCCGCATGAAGTCGATGTCCCGCTCGTGGTCGTCGACACGAGTGTGCTGATCGATGGCCGGATTGCGCGGGTGTGCGAGTCGGGCTTCCTGAGCGCGGCCCTCGTCATCCCGCGGTTCGTCCTCAACGAGCTGCGTTCCGTGGCGGATTCGAGCGATGCGTACAAGCAGGCGCGGGGCCGGCGGGGCCTCGAGGTGCTGAACGAGCTGCGGAAGATCAAGAATCTCGATATCCGAATTACCGAGAGCGAGGTCACGAAACGTGAGGACGTGGACGCGAAACTCGTTTTCCTCGCCCAGTCGATGCGCGCGAAGCTCCTGACGACGGATTACAATCT
The DNA here is from genome assembly GCA_903848965.1 of uncultured Opitutia bacterium. GTDB lineage: Bacteria > Verrucomicrobiota > Verrucomicrobiia > Opitutales > Opitutaceae > ER46. The sequence continues at coordinate 8,719 of CAINHV010000208.1, forward strand.
CGCGAAGATGGCCGAGTTTCACGGCGTGCCATGGCTGAATCTCAACTCCCTCGCGAAGTCGCTGCGTCCGGAGTTGATGCTGGGCGAGCGTCTCGAGGTCGATTTGGTCAAGCCGGGCAAGGAAGAAGGCCAGGCGATCGGCTACATTGAGGACGGATCGATGGTCGTGGTGAACAATGCCCGGCTGCAGATTGGCCGGCGCGTTCAGGCGGAGATCATCAGCGTTCTGCCCACCGCGGGCGGCAAAATGATTTTCGCGCGGCAAGTGGGCGAGGCCGACCCCGTGGCCTAGTTCCCTCACCCGGCCCCGGGTGGGATTTTCCGCCTCCGTGGGCGGACTGCGAAATTGGTGTTTACTTGGGCACCGCGATTTCCCAATACCTCACCTTCCTCACGGGC
>CAINHV010000209.1 GCA_903848965.1 uncultured Opitutia bacterium
AGGCCAAGGTCTTGGTCAGCAATATCACCGACAAGCCCGGCTCGGCCGCCAAGGTCTTCAAGGCCCTCGCGAACGCCCACATCAACGTCGACATGATCGTCCAGAACGTCGGCCGGCAGGGCGTCGCGAACCTCACGTTCACCGTGCCGCTGACCGAGAAGGAAAAGGCCGTCCAGGCCCTCGAGGTCGTCCTCAAAGAAGTGGGCGGCGAGGTCACGCTCGACGAGAAGATCGCGAAAATCTCCGTCGTGGGCGTTGGCATGAAGACGCACAGCGGCGTCGCGGCAACGCTCTTCGAGGCCCTCGGCCAGGCCGGGATCAACCTCGAGCTCATCAGCACGTCGGAGATCAAGATCTCGGTCGTGATCGCCAAGGACAAGGCCGACGAGGCCGCGCGCGTCGCGCACGCGGCGTTCGATCTGCATCTGCTCTAAGCCGTGGGGCTGCGCAGATGAGTAGCGAGTAGCGGGTAGAGAGCAGCGAGCATCGGAATCCCCGGCATTGGTCTGCTGCCTGCGCTACTCACTACTCGCTACCCACTACTCGCTACTGCCATGAAATTCCTCAGCACCCGTGGCCAGACCCCGGCGCTCGGCTTCTCCGACGCCGTCGCGACCGGCCTCGCGCCGGATGGCGGCCTGTATTTGCCGGAGAACCTGCCTGACTTCAGCGGGAGCCTCGCGCGCTTCGAGGGGCTGTCGTATCCGGAGTTGTGCTTCGAGTTTCTGCGGGTGTTCGCCACCGATATCCCGCCGGAAACACTCCGGGCCCTCGTCGCCCGCAGCTATACGCGTTTCACGGATCCGGCGATCGCCCCGCTCAAGCCGCTCGGGAAGAATCTCTACGTCCTCGAGCTGTTTCACGGCCCGACCCTCGCGTTCAAGGACTTCGCCCTCCAGCTCCTCGGCAACCTTTACACCCACCAGTGCGAGGTGCGCCGCCAGACGATCAGTGTCCTCGGGGCCACTTCGGGCGACACGGGTGCCGCCGCGATCCACGGTCTCCTCGGCCGGCCCGGCACCACGATCTTCATTCTCTATCCGGATGGCCGCGTGTCTCCGCTGCAGGAACGGCAGATGACGTGTACGGGCGCGGACAATGTGTTCGCGATCGCGGTCGATGGGACGTTTGACGACGCGCAGTCGGCGCTGAAGGAGATCTTCGGCGATCAGGAATTCCGGCAGCGGCTGCGGCTGTCGGCGGTCAACTCCATCAACCTCGCCCGCGTCCTGGCGCAGTGCGTGTACTATTTGTATGCGTGGCTGAAGCTGCCGGCGAGCGAGCGCGGCAACGTCGAATTCGTGGTGCCGACGGGCAATTTCGGCAACGTGCTCGCGGGTTGGATGCTCCAGAAGATGGGCGTCCCGATTCGCGGGTTTCGCGTGGCGACGAACCAGAACGACATCCTCTACCGGCTGTTCACCACCGGCGAATACCGGATGGGCGACGTCCATCCGAGCCTCGCGCCGTCGATGGACATCCAGGTCGCGTCCAACTTCGAGCGCTTCATCTATTTCGCCGTCGGCCGCGATCCCGCGAAGGTCCGCGAGGTCATGGCGACCTTCAAGCGCACCGGCCGCTATGCGTTTCCGAACTTCGACCGCGACACCTTCACGGCCTCGCGGACGACCGACGCCGAAATCCGCTCGATCATCCAGCGCGTGCATCGTGATTTTGGCTACGTCGCGGATCCGCACACCGCCTGTGGATTCAAGGAACTGAGTCCGGACCGCGTCAGCATCGTGTTGTCCACGGCCAGCCCGGCCAAGTTTCCCGACACGATCCGCGACGCCATTGGGATCGAGCCGACGCATCCGAGCCTCGAGGCGCTCAAGACGAGGCCGATCGTGAAGCACCGGCTCAAGACCGACCCGGCGGCGATCCGCGAGTTCATCGAGCAGCACGCCGTGAAAGGTTGATCTCCGAAAGTAGCACCGGTCTCCGACGGGTGAGGTTCGATCGCGCAAAGGTTCTCGCCGGTCGGAGACCGGCGCCACGGGCCGGCCCCCGGTTCGCGTGTGGTCGACGTGTGGCGCAACGCCGTGGGGGCGTGTCTCAGCTCTCTGGCAGGTCCGTCCTGGGCGCCTGGTTCGTCGTTCCGCCTTCAGGCGGAATCCGGGCGGCTCACTTCTTCCGCCTGAAGGCGGAACTACCAACCACGGTCCAGGACCGAAAGCCCGGATGTGCCCCGCCTCGTGTCACCCGGAAATTTCGATTCGACAACGGTCGAGGCCCCGCCTTTTGTCCGCTCCCTCGATGAACCAGTCCTCCGCCAACCGCAGCGCGATTAGCAGCATTATTATTGGCTGCGCGCCCGGGCGCGGAGAAATGGCGTGAGTTCACTATAAAACGCCGATTCTCTGACCCCGGGCCGAAAGCCCGGGGTTTTTTGTTTTTCAACCCATGAACACGTCCACCGTTAAAATCTACGACACCACGCTCCGGGATGGCACCCAGGGCGAGGGCATCAGCTTCTCCGTCACCGACAAGCTGCTGATTGCCGAAAAGCTGGATCACTTCGGCGTGGACTACATCGAGGGCGGTTTCCCGGGCTCGAATCCCCGCGACATCACCTTCTTCCAGGAGGCGAAGAAACTGCGCCTCAAGCATGCCCGGCTGGCGGCCTTCGGCGCGACGCGGCGGGCGAACACCAAGCCGGACGAGGACGCCCAGCTCCGCACCCTGCTAGAAAGCGGGATGCCGGTCGTCACGATCGTCGGCAAGACCTGGACGCTGCATGTCACCGAGATCCTGCGCACGACGCTCGAGGAGAACCTCGCGATGATCGAGGACTCGACGCGTTACCTGGTCAGCCAGGGACGCGAGGTCGTGTACGATGCCGAGCATTTCTTCGACGGCTTCAAGGCCGATCCCGACTACGCGATCCGCACGCTGGCGGCCGCGATGAAGGGCGGCGCCTCCAACCTGACGCTGTGCGACACGAACGGCGGCTCGCTGGTCGACGAGTTCAAGGCCATCGTCGCACGCGCGGTGCAGGAGTTCGGCGGCGAAAAGATCGGCGTGCACTGCCACAACGACAGTGGGGTCGGGGTGGCCGTTTCGCTGGCCGGCGTCACCGCCGGTGCCACCTTGGTGCAGGGCACGATGAACGGCTACGGCGAGCGCGTCGGGAACGCCAACATGACGACGATCCTGCCGAATCTGCTGCTCAAGATGGGACGCACCGCCCAGTGCGCACCGAATCTGCCTCAGCTTCGTGCGCTCTCCCTGTTCTTCGACGAGCTCGCCAACCTGCGGCCCGACCCGAAGGCGCCCTTTGTGGGCCAGTCCGCCTTCGCGCACAAGGGCGGCCTCCATGCCAACGCGGCCAACAAGGTCGCCCGCAGTTACGAGCACATCGACCCGGCCGAGGTGGGTAACCGGACGCGCGTCCTGATCTCCGACATGGCCGGCCGCACGAGCGTGGCGCTGAAGGCGAAGGAGCTGGGGATCGAGATCGACGAGAAGCGGCCGGAGATGAAGGACCTGATCGAGGAGCTGAAGGAGCGCGAGTTTCGCGGCTACGAATACGAGGCGGCGGACGCGTCGTTCAAGCTGCTCGTGGCAAAGGCGCTCGGCCAGCGTCGTGTCTTCTTCGAGATCCAGAACTACCGCGTGATCATCGAGCGCCACGGTGAGGAACTGTGGGCCGAGGCGACCGTGAAGCTGAAGGTGGACGGCGTGGCGAAGCACACGGTGGCCGAGGACACCGGACCCGTGGGCGCGCTCGACAAGGCGCTGCGCCTCGCGCTCGAGGGCACGTATCCGCAACTGAGCGACATGCGGCTGCGCGACTACAAGGTGCGAATCCTCGAGGGCAACAGCGGCTCCGGATCGCGGACGCGCGTCTTGATCGAGAGCGGCGACGCGAACTCGATCTGGGGCACCGTCGGCGTGAGCGACAACATCATCGACGCGAGCTGGGAAGCGCTGCGCGAGTCGGTGGAGTTCAAGCTGTCTCAGGCCTGACTGTCGTCAATCGGGCGTGGACGAGCCACGCCCCTATGCGCCTTTGCAGGGGCGCGCCTCGTGCGCGCCCACGAGGTCGGGAACGCTTCAACTCCAACGCCGCTAACTCTTCCGCTCCGCCATCGCGGTGACGAGCGCATGGAGGAAATCCTTCGGGCCGGGCAGGGTCGCGAGCGCGGCCAGGGCCGATGCGGTGTGTTCCCGGGCCATCCGGCGGGCGGCGTCGAGGCCGTATAGCTTCACGTAGGTAGTCTTGTCCGCCAGGGCGTCCTTGCCGGCGGTCTTTCCCAGCGTCGCGGTGTCGGCGGTGGCATCGAGCACGTCGTCCATGATTTGGAACGCGAGTCCCAGGTGCCGGCCGAGGTTGCGGAGGGCTTGGATTTCCACATTGCCGGCATCGATCGGGCGAGACCGGGTGGCCAAACCCACGAGTCCGCCCATCACCAGCGCGGCTTCGATCATGGCCGCCGTCTTGTTCAGGTGAATGAATTCAAGTTCGTCAGCCGTGGCATTGGCCTTCTTCTCCGCGAGGAGATCCTCCATCTGGCCGCCCACCAATCGGCGGCTGCCGGCAGCAGCCGCCAGTTCGCGCATCAACCCATGAGCCAGCACCGGTTGGCCGGCATAGGCCTCAGCCACCAGGCCGAAGCCATGGGTGAGCAGGGCATCGCCGGCGAGCAGCGCCGTGGCCTCGTCGAAGGCCTTGTGCGCCGTGGGACGTCCGCGACGCAGATCGTCGTTATCCATGCACGGCAGATCGTCATGGATGAGGGAGTACGTGTGCACGCACTCGATCGCGACGGCCGCGGGCAGGGCGGAGTCGTCAGCCGGGCCGAAAAGTTCCGCGGCGGTGAGGGCGAGGACGGGACGGATTCGCTTGCCGCCGGCTTCGAGGCTATAGCGCATCGCGGTATGCAGCCGGCCGGGCCGGGTCGCCGCCGCCGGGACGTGTTGATCGATCCCGCGTTCGACGCGCGCGACCTGGCGCTTGAGTTCGAGGGCGTAGTCCATGACGGGGCGAAGTGAAAGCGAAGTTGCGGATGGGATGAAGGAAGAAACCGACCGATTTCGCGTCGAAGGAGTCTGACCCCAGGCAGGTGGACCGCGGATGACGCGGAGCTCGCGGATAAAGGCCTCGATCCAGATGTTCGAAGCGATCGGCGGCGCGAGGCGCCTGGTCGCTTCGATCGGGACCGGCGGATCGGGCGACCCTGTCGCATCTGAATCCGCCCTAGCCCGAATGTGCCAGCGCTGGTCCGCACCGCGGACCGATGCTGGCCCATTCATCCGATGCCTTGGTTTGGTATCCGCGGCATCCGCGGTCCAAAATTCCCCGCGCTTCGCGCTCTTCGCGGCTTCGCGTGAGCCGGATTGAGCCCCCGGCTTGGCACAGAAGGTCAAACCAAGGTCCATCCAAGGTCCGATCAATGTGGACTGTCTTGGACCGAACTTGGATTGGCCTTCTGTAAAATGGATCGGGATTTAACCTGAAGCTAGGAAGCCACGAAACGATCGGTGGCTGCGAGCGTGAGCGAGTGGTGGCGCAACATCCCCCAAAGTCGTTTCGGTCACTCCCACTCGCTCACGCTCGCGGCCTCGGACGCGCCCGGGCGATACTCCGCTCTCGCCAACCTCCAGCAGCGTTCCCATAACACGGGTTCGCGACCCATGCCGACCTACGAGTACGCCTGCCAAAAGTGCGGCCACGAATTCGATCACTTTCAGTCCATGAGCGATCCGCTGCTCAAAAAATGCCCGAAGTGCGGCAAGAACGGACTGAAGCGCCTCGTGGGCGCCGGAGCCGGGCTCATTTTCAAGGGTTCCGGTTTCTATATCACGGACTACAAGACGAAGTCCGGGAGGCCGGATGATTCGAAGACTCCGAGTGCCACGGTGACGAGCGAACCGAAGGCCGCCAAACCCGCCGCGGAAAGCACCCCGGCCGCCCCGGCGAAGCCCGCGCCCGCGCCGACCCCCACGAAGTCGCGCTCGGACGCGAAAAAGAAATAATTTTCCATGAGCAAGAAAATTGATCGCGCAACCCATGGTCCGAGCTGGTCTGAAATCATCCTCGGCATCTTCCTCAGCCTTGGCTTGGGGATCGTCCTCTGCGCCGCGCTGTTGATGCTCAAGCCTGTCGTCGTGGCGAAGGAAATGCCCAAGGAGCCAGAGGCCGGTGCCGTCTACTATCTCGAGGGCGGCCGCGAGGCCGGGAAGGCCCGGCAGGCCTCCGCGAAGCGTGCGGCCTTCGCGCAAGGCCAGTCGATCAGCGTGATCGAGGAAGAACTGAACACGCTTGTGGCCGCGCCAGCGGCTCCCACCCCCGCGGCCAAGCCGGGCGAGGTCCCGCCGCCGGCCGCCGCCACCTTGGTGACGGGGACGCCGAATTTTCGAATTCACAACGGTTCGCTCCAGATTGCCGTGCCCGTTACGGTCAACGCCGCCGGACTCAGCCAGAAGCTGACCGTGGTGGCCCAGGGCAAGTTTGCGAAGCAGGGCGATCGCTTCGTCTTCGATCCCGAAAGCATGTACCTGGGTTCATGTCCTTTGCACCGGCTGCCGTTCGTGGCCGGCTACGTGCGCAGCCAGTTCATCGACTCGCAGTCCATCCCCGAGGATTTGGCCGCTGCCTGGCCGAAACTGGCCAACGTCGCGATCGAGGAAAATACCCTCACGCTGACGATGCCCTAAGCTCCGGACCCCGTTCGTCCGATAATTTTTCCGCGGAGCGGAAAACCGCCCGTGTCGAAGAAACTGCAGAACATCGGCATCGTCTCACTGCTGACGATCGCCTCGCGGGTCCTCGGCCTCGCGCGTGACACGTTCAGTGCGGCGGTGTTTGGGCTCGGGGGATTGCAGGATGCGTTCGTCACCGCCTTCAGCCTTCCGAATCTATTTCGCCGGCTGTTGGGGGAGGGCGCGTTGACCGCCGCCTTCGTTCCAAAACTACAGGAGGAACTGGCGGCGCGGCAGAAGCCCGGGGCGTTTGCGCTCCTGAGCAACATCACCACCTGGCTGGCGGCCGTGACCTTCGGCCTCGTGGCGCTCGCGATGCTCGCGTTGTCGCAGTCGCAGCAGTTCGCCTTCGAGAACCATGACTGGCACCTCGTCGCGCACCTCAGTCTGGTGCTGTTTCCGTACCTGGCTTTCGTCTGCGTCGCGGCCGTGTTGGGCGCCGCCCTCAATGTCCTTGGCCGGTTCACCGAGCCGGCGCTGTCGCCGATCTGGCTTAACGTCGCGATGATTGGATCGCTCGTGCTCGCCGTGGCCCAGACCGACGCCAGCGACCTCGCACGGATGCACTGGCTCTGCGCCGGCGTCCTGATCGGCGGTTTTTTCCAGATGGCCGTGCCCGCCTGGGCCTTGATGCGCGAAGGCTGGCGCCCGCGCCTCGATCTTCGGCGCACGGCGGCGGTCAACGAGATCGCCGCGCTCATGGCGCCTTCCCTCTTCGGCGTCGCGATCTATCAGATCAATATCTACGTCTCCCGGTTGATCGCATTCTCGCTCGAGCGCTCCGCCGCCTCGGCGTTGTTCTTCGCCAACCGGCTGATGGAGCTTCCGATTGGAGTCTTCGCGATCGCGGTCGCCACAGTGATCTACCCGCTGCTGGCGCGTCATGCCGTGGCCCGGGATTTCGCCGCGATGGCGGCCGACTATCGCAAAGGACTCCGCCTGATTTTGGTGATCAACATCCCCGCGGCGGCCGGTCTGGCGGTGCTAAGCGAGCCGATCGTGCGGCTGCTCTTCGAACGGGGGGAATTTTCCGCCAGCCAGACGAGCCTGATGGCGCCCCTCCTCGCACTCTTTGCGCTGGGCATGCCGTTCTTCTCGATGACCACGCTGACCATCCGGTCGTTCTACGCCCTGCGGGACACGAGGACGCCGGTCAAAATCGCGGCCATCAGTTTTGTGATCAACCTCGTGCTCACTTTGGCGCTCAAGGATCAGCTCGGTGCCCGCGGCTTGGTGATCGCCAGCACCGTGGCGATCGTCGTGCAGACGGTGATGCTGCAATATGCTCTCGTCCGGCGGCGGCCGGAAATGGCGTTCGCCTCCTTGTGGCGCAGCGTGGGCCAGGTGCTTCTCGCGACCGTAGTCATGTCCGCCGCGGTGGCGGGCGGGTGGTGGGCGTTGCCGCGGCTGGGACTGGCGGGCCGGATCGGGGATGTCGTGACGCTCTTTGGGCTGATCCCGGTCGGCGTGGTCGTGTACGCGGGCCTGCTTTGGGCCCTGCGCGTCGAGGGTCGCGACGATCTCGAGGCGCTGTTCGTCCGGCTGCGCGGCCGTTTTGGTGGCGCGAAGGGCTGAGCCGGGGAACCG